>DASZJC010000359.1:0-3200 GCA_035948495.1 Xanthobacteraceae bacterium
ATTTACGGCGACAAGATCGCGGCGCAGCACTACGCGCTGCCCGGCTTCGTCCTGCCGCTGGCGCTCAAGGACGTGCGCCTCGCGCTGGCCGAGGCGGAACAGGCGGCGGTGCCGATGCCGTCGGTCAGCGTCGTGCGCGACCGGCTGATTGCCGGGATCGCCCGCGGCTATTCGGATCTCGACTGGACTGCGCTCGGGTTGATCGCGGCTGAAGAAGCCGGACTGCAGCCAAGTCTTGCGCGCAGCGTCAACTGAATTCGGCAAAAAGCAGCCGACGACCAAGAGAAAGGATCCAAGCCATGACTTCGAAGACCATGTCTCGCGACGGCGAGATGGAATATCTCGCCGCCCCGTTCAAGATTTCGCGCATCGCGCTCGGGACCTGGGCGATGGGCGGCTGGATGTGGGGCGGCACAAACGAGGATGAATCGATTCGAACGATCCATGCGGCGCTCGACCGCGGGATAAAC
Organism: Xanthobacteraceae bacterium; assembly: GCA_035948495.1. Taxonomy (GTDB): domain Bacteria; phylum Pseudomonadota; class Alphaproteobacteria; order Rhizobiales; family Xanthobacteraceae; genus AP-16. The sequence continues at coordinate 471 of DASZJC010000359.1, forward strand.
CTCATCGATACCGCGCCGGTTTACGGGTTCGGCCGCTCCGAGGAGGTTGTCGGCAGGGCGCTCGCCCAGGACGGCCGCCGCCGCCAGGCCGTCATCGCCACCAAGGTCGGTTTGGCCTGGACCGACGGCAAGCCCTACCGCAACGCCGGGCGAAGCCGGATCGTCCGCGAGGTCGACGATTCGTTGCGCCGTCTGCAAACGGACGTGATCGACATCTACCAGGTCCATTGGCCGGACCCCGCCACGCCCATTGAGGAAACCGCCGAAGCGATGGCGGCGCTCTATCGGGCAGGCAAGATACGGGCGATCGGCGTGAGCAACTTCAGTCCGGCGGACATGGATGCGTTTCGCGCGGTTGCGCCGCTGCACACCGCGCAGCCGCCGTACAATCTGTTCGAGCGCGGCAGCGAAAATTCGGTGCTTCCATATGCTCGCGACAAGGGCCTTACGACCTTGGTCTATGGATCGCTCTGCCGCGGGCTGCTGTCCGGGCGCATGAACGCCGGCACGGGATTTACCGGCGACGATCTGCGCCGCAACGATCCCAAATTCCAACTGCCGCGCTTTCGCCAGTACATCGCCGCCGTCGAAAGGCTCGATCGCTTCGCCCAGGCAAATTACGGCAAGCGTGTCATTCATCTGGCCTTACGCTGGCTGCTCGATCGCCCGGGCGTGGGCGTCGCGCTGTGGGGCGCACGCCGGCCCGATCAGCTTGCGCCTGCAGCCGACGTCATGGGCTGGCGCATCGATGCCGGCGCGATGCGCGAAATCGATCGCATTCTCGAAACGTCGATCGCCGAGCCGGTCGGCCCCGAATTCATGGCGCCGCCGGTGCGCGTCGCCGCCTGAATCGTCATCGAAGGCCGGGAATGGAGGGTTCCATGGCTTGGTTCCGCGCTATTCAGTCACGCATCGATTGGTTCCTGGCCGCCATCTTATTGACCGTCGGCCTCGCCTCCTTGATGCCGGCGCGCGGCGAGGCGGCAGTGGCCGTCGCCCGGCTGACGGATGCCGCCATTGCGCTGTTGTTTTTCATGCACGGCGCGCGGCTTTCGCCCGAAGTCGCGCTTGCCGGAGCGCGGCAGTGGCGACTGCACACGATGGTCTTCCTGAGCACGTTCGTGCTGTTTCCGTTGCTCGGAATATCCGCGCACTTCCTGGCGCCAAGTCTCCTGTCCGCGCCGCTCTGGGCCGGACTGATCCTGCTCACCGCCCTACCCTCGACGGTGCAGGCCTCGATCGCTTTCACGTCGGTGGCAGGCGGCAACGTGCCGGTGGCATTGTGCAGCGCCTCCGCATCGAATCTTCTGGGCGTTTTCCTCACCCCTCTGATCGCCGGGTTCCTGCTCGCGCGACACGGCGTCTACCTCTCCGCGCGCTCGGTTTTTGCCATCGTCGCCCAGCTCCTGCTGCCGTTCGTGGCGGGCCAGCTGTTGCGGCCATGGATCGGCGCACATGTCGCGCGCAATGCACGCGCGCTCAAGAGCGTGGATTACGGGTCGATCCTGCTCATCGTCTACTCGGCTTTCAGCCAGGGCGTCGTCAACGGCATCTGGCATCAGATCGATGCGACCCAGCTCTTCCGGCTCGCGCTCGTCGATGCCGCACTGCTTGCGAGCGTGATCGTCATCCTGACCGTTGCCAGCAGGCGGCTCGGCTTTTCGCGCGCCGATGAAATCACCATCGTCTTCTGCGGATCGAAGAAAAGCCTCGCCACCGGCCTACCGATCGCAACCTTGCTGTTCGCGGGGCACGTCGGGCTCGTTGTCATCCCAGTGATGGTGTTCCATCAGATTCAACTCATGGTCTGCGCGTCGCTCGCGCGGCACTACGCGGCGCGCCGGGACACGGCGACCGAGCACCTCGCAGGTCTTCTCGCCACGCCCGCGGGGGCATTGCGGAATCGACCAGGATAGGGAGAACACCCGTGAAACTCGGCATCATCGGCACCGGAAATGTCGGCTGCGCCATTGCACTCGCGGCGGTAACGCGGGGCAGCGCGCGTGAAATCGTGCTCGTCAATCGCACCAGCAAGACGGCGGAAGCCGTCGCGACCGACATCCGCTATGGCACGCCGCTTTCCCCGAAAGTCGATATTCGGCACGGTGAGTACGACGCGCTTGCCGGCGCAGGCGTGGTGCTTATCACCTCGGGCGTCAACGAGAAAACGGGCGGTGCCACGGACCGCAACGATCCGCAAGGGCGACTCAGGCTGCTCGAAAAGAACGCTGCGATTTATCGAGACATTGTCCCGCAAATCGTGCGCGCCGCCCCGCAGGCGGTGCTGGTCGCGGTCACCGATCCACCCGATCCGCTTGCCGATATCGCGCGCGATGCGGCCGGTCATGATCGCGTGCTGAGTACAGGCACATTCCTCGACAGCCTGCGCTTTCGCGTCCATCTCGGAAAGCATTTTGGCGTGGATCCCAGGCATGTGGAGGCGCAAGTGGTGGGCGACCACGGTACCTCGCAGGTCTTTCTGTGGTCGTCTGCGCGCATTGCCGGGGTGCCGGTAACGGCACTCCTGCAGGAGCGCGGCGAGAAGCTCGATGACGTGCGCACGCAACTCGAAAACGACGTGCGCTACGCCAACATCACCATCATCGAGGGACACGACGCGAGCCAGTATGGCATCGGTATCGTCTCGGCGCGGATCGCGGAAATGGTGTTGCGCGACGAACGCTCGGCGGTCCCGGTCGGCAGCTACCAGCGCGCATTCGGCGTCACGCT
>DASZJC010000360.1:0-2481 GCA_035948495.1 Xanthobacteraceae bacterium
CCTGTTCCCCCAGGCGCAGGGCGCGCCGATCGCCTACCGCTGGTGCGGCCGCGTCGCCATCACCCGCGATTTCCTGCCGCACCTGCATGCGCCCGCGCCCGGGCTCCTCATCGACATCGGCTGCATGGGCCGCGGCATCGCGCTGCAGACCGCCATGGGCCAGGCCATGGCCGCCTATGTCGCGAGCGCAAACGAGGACGCGCTGCCGCTGCCGCTCACCCCGGTGCGGCCGCTGCCGCTCTATCGGCTGCACAACGTGGTCGCGGCGGCGTTCATCGCCTGGTACCGCCTGCTCGACCGCTACGGCATGGCGTGAGCCCCGCGCGGGCGGCGGGCCCGGCGGCATCTCGTCTTTCCGAGGAATCAGCAACGATCTGCAAGCATCAGCAATGGCCGGCCCGTTCGGACGGCCTGGACGCGCGGCGCCTGACCGCGCAATTAACAGGAATCTACAGGAAGCGGACGACGCCGGCCGATGGATCATCGCTTGGCCTCCATCGGCATGGCGCTTGTTCCCGCTTGATATTTTCGCCGCGCCGGTTCCGCATGCTGCACTGCACGGGCTCGCTCGCGCCGCTTTCCCTAACGATTTCAAGGCGCCCGATCCTTTCCGGCCGCGGTCTGCTGCATCGCCGTCAACCGCCGCGCTTGTATTTTCGCTGATATTTACAAGCGCGGCCGCCGCGTTCGCTGCAGCGCAACGCTGTGTGGACCGCAGCAGCCCTTGCCCCGGTCCAAACGATGGGGTGTCGCGCGAGGGGCGCTTGCATCGCGTTTTTCCGCGGAATCAGCAACGATCTGCAAGCGCCGCGGCTATTCCCTTGCGTGGTATTCGCGCGCGAATAGGCAGCATGACTGCACGAGGCGGCCCAACGCCCCGTTCCATTGTTTTCTGCAACCGTCTGCAAGCCCCGCGAGACGGTGTCATTGCGAGGAGCCCCGCGAGGGGCAGCGAAGCATTGCCATGCGTTTCCCAAAGGAGCCGCTTCGCTTCCCCGCAATGACACCGTGGAGTATTGACTATCATAATGTATGTTGTCGAGGCAAAATTTCGAATTCGAGCTTCACGATTTCGTGCGCGCGCTCCCGGGCGAAGCCCGGCGACCAACGCGAGGTGCTCGAAGAAGCGTTCGCGCCGCTGCTGGCGCTCGGCGCGGAAGCAGGCAGCCGGCCGGCCGACGTCCTGGAAGTGCATGATGCCGGACATATATTCGCACGCAGCCGCTGTTCCTGACGCTCTCGATCGCCGGCGCGGATTGTCGATCGGACGTCTCCCTGCCCTCGCTCAGGCCGGAGAAGCGGAAGGCGGGACCGGTCTCGCGGTGCAACCCGATGAGGTGAAAATGCCGGACGTTCCACCGAGCTCAGCCGCCAAGGTGACCGTCGAGCGGCGCGGGCCGATCGTTCTCATCGGCATCAATCGCCCCTACATCCACAACCGCATCGATCCGGAAACATACATGGGGCTGGCGCGCACGTATTATCAATACGACCATGATCCGTCGCTGCGTGCCGCAGTTCTGTTCGGACATGGAGAGAATTTCTCCCGGGGGATCGACGTCGACGCCTTTCAGGCACTTGCGGCGTCCGGGCGGGCCCTCATGAGCGAAGGCGAAGCCATCGACCCTCTGCCCAAGACGAAGGCGCGGCTCTCGAAGCCGCTGGTCGTCGTCGTTCACGGCGACACGTGGAATATGGGCCACGAGATTCACCTGACGGCCGACATACGCATAGCCGCCGCGGACACGCGGTTCGGCCAGGACGAAAATACCCATGGCCGATTTCCCGGCGGCGGCGCGACGGTCCGCTTCGTGCGCGAAGCCGGATGGGCAAACGCCATGCGCTACATGCTGACGGGGGACCACTGGAGCGCGCAAGAAGCCTTCCGCATGGGAGTGGTGCAGAAAATCGCCGCGACGCCCGCGCAAGCGCTTGACGACGGCATTGAGATTGCGACCAGAATAGCCGCCTGCGGGCCGCTCGGAATCCAGGCGACGCTGGCGTCGGCGCATCTGGCGATCGATTCCTCGGAAGCCGACGCGCTGTCGAAACTCGAGGCGCAGTACCGGGCCCTCTATCAAACCGAGGATTTCAAGGAGGGCCGCAAAGCGGAGGCGGAAGGGCGCCCGCCGGTTTACCGGGGGAAGTGACACGCGAGGGAATACGATGGCCGACACATGTTCGCACGAAGACGCCATTCGCGCCGTGACGCCGAGCGCGCGCGGGTGCGAAGAATGCCTCAAGACGGGCTCCGCCTGGGTGCACCTGCGCCTGTGCCGCACGTGCGGCCACGTCGGCTGTTGCGACAGTTCGCCCAACCGGCATGCCACCAAGCATTTCCATGCCACCGGGCATCCGGTGATCGAGGGCTATGATCCGCCGGAAGGCTGGGGCTGGTGCTACGTGGACGAGGTCTGGCTCGATCTCTCCGACCGTGCCACGCCGCAGCTCGGCCCGATTCCGCGCTACGTTTGATCGGGG
>DASZJC010000361.1:0-13041 GCA_035948495.1 Xanthobacteraceae bacterium
CGGGCTCACCGTGGCGGCGAACCAGGACCCGCAATTGAACCGCGTGTTCAGCACGTTCTCGGCCACCAACCCGTCGATCTACCTCGATATCGACCGCGACAAGGTGCAGATCCTGGGCGTCCAATTGAGCGACGTGTTCCAAGCGCTGCAGGCCTCGCTCGGCGGTTTCTATGTGAACGACATCAACTTGTTCGGCCGCCGCTGGCAGGTCAACGTTCAGGCGGAAGGCACCGACCGGGCGAGCATCGACGACATCTATCGCATCAACGTGAAGAACGCCGAAGGCAAGATGATCCCGATGCGCAGCCTGGTCGAGGTGCGCGTCGTCGTCGGCCCGCCCGCCCTGATTCGTTACAACAATCTGCGCGCGGTGACCGTTCAGGGGGGCCCGGCGGCCGGCGTCTCGTCCGGGCAGGCCCTCAAGGCGATGGAGACGGTGGCCGCCAAAACCCTTCCGGCCGGCTACGCCGGCGAATGGACCGATACCGCGTTCCAGGAGAAACGCGCCGAGGGCAAGACCGCGATGATCCTCGGGTTCGCGGTGCTGTTCGCCTATCTGTTTCTGGTTGGATTGTATGAAAGCTGGACGATTCCGGTACCCGTGCTGCTGTCCGTCACGGTCGGCATCCTCGGCTCGTTCATCGCCATGGTGTTCAGCGGCCTGACCCTCGATCTCTACGCGCAGATCGGCATGGTGGTGCTCATCGGGTTGGCGGCCAAGAACGGCATCCTCATCGTCGAGTTCGCCAAGGAACAACGGGAGAAAGGCGTTCCCTTGCTCATGGCCGCGACCGAGGGGGCGCGGCTGCGCTTCCGCCCGGTGATGATGACGTCGTTCGCCTTCATCCTGGGCCTGTTGCCGCTGGTGATCGCCACCGGCGCCTCCGAGCTGGCGCGCCGCGACGTCGGCACGCCGGTGTTCGGCGGCATGATCCTCGCGTCCTTCATCGGGATTTTCGCCATTCCGCCGCTCTACGTGACCTTCCAGGCCGTGCGCGAGCGCCTGCGTCCGGGGAGCCGCCCCCGCGAGGAGACGAAACCGGCCGAGACCGTCGAACCGGCAGGTATCGCGGCGCCGGCGCCAGGAGAATGAAGGACGCCAGGGCAGTTCTTCCAAACCGCAAAGTCTAGAGCGGGATGACTTTATCTTCCAATCGTCATCCCGCCCTCGCTCATTGTTTGGAGCATGATCTTTTTCGAAAACCGGCGTCCACTTTTCCGGATCATGCTCTAATTTGTCGCTTCGACCGCGAAGCTTGCCGGAGCATCCCCCGCCTGCCGGCGCTGCCACATCGTGCGGTAGGCTGCCTCGATGTGCCGACGAAACCTGGCAGTATCGAACAGTGCGCACGCCGCGCGGTTTTGCGCGAGCTTCTCCTTCAGGGCGCCGATTGCGGCGCGATCGCCGGCAAGCCTGCGCGCCGTTCGCTCATACTCGTCCAGGGAGGCCGTCACCAGTTCGGGCAGGCCAACCGCATTGAGAAGACTCCCGGCCATGCGCGCCGCAAAGGCTTCGCCCGCACAGGTGAGCAACGGCAGTCCGGCCCACAGCGCATCGCTGGCTGTCGCGCCGGCATTGAAGGGCGACGTATCCAGGAACAGATCGGCCAGTTGATAGCGCCTCAGATAATCGGAATAGCCGACTCTCGGAGCGAAAATCAGCCTGTCTGCAGCGACCCCTCTTGCTTCCGCCTCGCGCCGCAGATTGCCTTCGACGGCGGCGTTGCCTCCCAGCAGCCATAGCACCGACCCATCGACCGTCCGAACAAGCCGCATCCAGATATCGAACATCGTCGGCGTGATTTTGTAACTGTTGCTGAACGAGCAGAATGCGAAGCCGACCTCGGGCAGACCGACGGAAGCCCGGGTGGGCGCATGCTCGCCCGTGCTCCGCTTTGAATCGTTTGCCTGAAAGACATCGGGCAGGTACACGACTTTTTCGCCATAGTAGGCGTGGTGTTCCGCCGGAATCACGAAGCGATCGGCAATGATATAGTCCATGTAGTCGGCGCCCATCGTCCCGGGAAATCCCAGATAGTTGACCTGAACCGGAGCCGGGCGCATCGCAAATATGCCGGGACGGCTTTCGTGCGTGAACCCCATCAAGTCCACGGCAATATCGACTTCGAGATGACGCAGCAGATTTGCCACCTCGCGGTCGTCCTTGCGACTGACGTCGACGAACCTATCGAATGCGCGCGCGATGCGGGACCGCATGGCGCTCGGGCCGTCGAGGCCAAGCGACATGCCGAAGACGTCGAAGCGCGCACGGTCATGCTCCTCGAATAATCCCGCCAGCAAATAGGACGTGGGATGTTCGCCGAAATCGGCCGACAAATAGGCCACGCGGATCTTGTCATGGCGATATTTTTCGCCCTTATGGATCGGCGTCGGCGCCGCCGGGCACTTTTCGCGCACCCAAACCTGCGAGCACAGAAGCTGATCGCCCGCAGCTCCGGACTGGCCGAGCAAGGCAAACGGCGTGCTGGCGCGCATGCCCGCCCGAGCATCGGCTTTGACATCTTCGATTTCCGTGGCGAACGAACGCCAATCGCATAACTGCATCTTGGCGTGACTGAGCATCCCCTTCGCATAGGGAAAGTCGGCATTGATCCCAAGGGTGCGCGCGAAATCCGCGATCGCGTCCGCATACCGTTTCAGGCGCAACAGCACGTTCGCCCGGTTGTTGAGCGCTTCCGCGTAGTCCGGCTTCAACGCAATCGCCCGATCGCAGCTCGCCAGCGCCTCGTCGGGACGATTGAGTTCGCGCAGCGCGTTCGCGCGGTTGCTGAACGCCTCCGCGTAGTCCGGCTTGAGGGCGACCGCCCGGTCGAAGCTCGCCAGCGCCTCGGCCGCACGCCTCAGCCGCCCCAGCGCGATGCCGCGGCTGTTGTGCGCGGAGGAGCTTTTCGGATTGATCTTCAACGCGATGTCGAATTGACCTATTGCGTCCGCGTGACTGCCGCGCTGAGCGCAAATGACGCCCAGCATGAAATGGCTCTCGAAATGCCTCGGGTGCGCGGCGAGGATGTGCCGGTAGATCTGCTCGGCTTCCGCCAAGCGCGCGGCCTGATGGAGCATCACGGCCTGCTGGAAGGCCGATGCTGTCTCAGGCGAGCTGGCCGGCGGGTTGTGGCGCAAAAGTGCTTGATGTCCGACGGGGTTCGACCCGCGCGTCGAATGGAAATGCGATTTCCTTTTCATGAGCGAACCGGGTCACGAAATTATTTCGTTCAACCGTACACCGCGCAGCCCCAATGTAATCCGACGTTCCCCGGCTGACCAGATTTGCGTGGGCCGCCGCTCCTCGATCCTATCGATTCGTGCGGTGAATCGGCCCTGGCCGCGGTCCGCCATCGACCTGACAACCGTCGCAGCGGCGATAAAAAAACCCCCGGCGGAGAGCCGCCGGGGGTTCCATCCGCAGCCGAGGTCGGCTGCTTATGGCCAGAAGTTGCGCTGCACGCGGAACATGCCGCTGACGACGCCTTCGTTCGCCGGAGAGTAGAGGCCGGCAGCCCGGTTGCCGCCGCCGCCGAAGTTGAACGCGACCTTGGAAGGATCCATGTTCTGATCGATCTGCGAGTAGATCACCTCGACACCGATGTCGAGGTTCTTCACCGGGTTCCAGACGGTGCGGGAACCGACACCCCACACCGTGAAGGCGAAGTTGCAGCCACTGAACGCACCTTGCGTGACGTTGTAGCCCGTCGCTGCCCCGGCCGGGATAAAGTTGCCGGAGGTCGTCGTGTTGCCCGCCGGGCCGGCACGTACCGGCGAGTTCGGGCTCGAGCACATGATGGCATTGCCGGTTGCTCCCGGATCCCATCCCGTGATCGACCCGAACAGCGAGGTCCGGATCGCCGGAGTCCAGTAGTGCTCGACCGCCGAGGTGATGGTCCAGTTGGTCGGCAGGACGATGCCGGTGAAGTTCGGCGCGCCGATGCCCACGGTCGCACCGACCGCGTTGGCGAACACGCCGTCCAGACCCCAGCCCGCCGCGACGTTGTGCCCGTCGAAGCGCGTGAAGGTGCCGTTGACGCCGTCCTGGCAGAAGCCGACGTAGCAGGGCGTGCCCATGCCGTACGCGCCTTCGACCCACCACTTATCGCCGGCGTTCCACGGCAGGTTCAGCACGATGCCGCCGGCCACGGCCCAACCCCACTCGTTGGCGGGCCGGATGCCGGTGAAGGCGTTCGGTCCGGTGACGATCGTCGACTGGGTGTCGTTGCCGTAGAAGTTGCCGGAAACTTCGTGCAGAGCGCCGGAGATCTGCGCCGAACCCCAGGCCTGGTCGACCCGGAGGTTGCTGACGAGGTCCGGAACGCTTTGCGCCGCGTAGTCGCCGGTGGCGCAGCTGCCGCTGACGCTAAGCGGAGCGGCGGTGTTGCCGATGTTCTGGTCGGAGGTGACCGCACCGAAGCCGCAGGTCGGGTAACCGGTGCCCGTCCAGGTGTTCGGGCCCGGGAACGCCCCGAGCGCGAGACCGTTGGTGCCGGCATCCCACAACGCGCCGCGGCGCGAAGTGGTGTCTTCGACCGCGAGGGTCCACGACACGCCGTTGCCCAGCGTTGCCGTGTAGGCCATCACGTTGCGGCCGCCCGCACTGGTGCTTGCACCGCCGCCAATGAACGCGGCGGCGTAGGACCACGCATGGTCCCACGTGTCGAAGTACGACTGCGTCTTGCCGAAGGTGAAGCCCGCGAACTGGACGAACGCGCGCTCGAGGTAGTAGGTGCCCTGGCTGACGAAGTTGGTCGTCAACTCGAAGCCGCCGCGGTAGTAGGACCGCAACGTGCCGTATTCGGTTTGGGTCCGCACGTCGAACGACACGACCGTTCGCGCCCGATCCTGGTAATCGGCAGAGTCGAAGCTGTCGTTACGGCCGTTAGAGCCCGTGTAGTACATCGAGCCGCTACCGCCAGTGTTGCCGAAGTACTGGTCGTAACGCACCCAGCCACCGATCTTGATGCAAGTATCGGTGCCCGGGATGTAGAAGAACCCTTCGCCATAGAGACTGCAGACCTTCACGTATTCGACCGGTTTGGCCTTGACGGGAAGATCGGCCGCCTGTGCCCCAGCAACCGCGACCAGACCCGCCGCGCCGCCGAGGAGAAGGCTTTTTACCATCTTCATCGTGACCTCCAAAGTTTGCCCTGTGGGAGGGTTCCGTCTCCGCCGGGTGCACCGCACCCCTGGAAGGTCCCCCTTAGTTCCCCGCTTACCACCCGAAGCTCTGTATCTCGCCGCGGTATTTCGGCCGCCTGCTCGATCCCGACCCTCGGACGGGGCGACTGGGGCTGCCCCCCTCCGTCGCACTTTTCAGACTAGACAAAGCATGTCGGCACGCAATGAAGAAACGCCCAAACTTCACGCCACGGCGTACGTTTTTCAAAACCTGTTGCATAAAGAGCACGTTTTCGACCGCCCTTGACCGATCCGTTCCGGCGCTCTCGCGGCAAGCCGATCCGACTAGATTTTTGACGGCAGAACAAGCAGTTAGGCGCGACCCAGACAAGCGTTCGAAGGCGGCCGTTCGACCGCCGCGGGTGACGCCGGGTCATCCGGTCGTGTTTGGTGCCACGACCGTCCGGCCCGCATCCGCCGGTCGCAAGACCGCGAGAATCGCAACGGGCGGCGGGCGATGTGGTTGCGGCCCGGGGTCGGCGAGTCGGCAACAAAGCTGTCACGCTATTGCCCGCTTTGCGCCGCAAACCGATCCCCTTCTAGCAGCAGCGCCAAATGTCCGCGCACTCAACGGCAAGCCGGTCGAACGATGAAGAAAGCATTGCGGCTGGCCGAGATCCTGCAACACGGCATGGCCGCCCATCGGGAAGGCCGGCTCGCCGACGCCGAGCGCTCCTACCAGGCAGTGCTCGCGCTCAAGCGGGACAATTTCGATTCCCTGCATCTTCTCGGCGTCGTGCGCTGGCAACAGCGCCGCCACGACGAAGCTTCCGCCCTGATCAAGCAGGCGCTGCGCGTGCGTCCCGATTCGGCCGAAGCGTGCTCCAACCTCGGGATCGTGCTGCAGTCGCTCAACCGGCCGGCCGAGGCCATCGCGGCGTACGATCGGGCGCTCGCGATCAACCCGCGCTACGCCAAGGCGTTGTGCAATCGCGGCGACGCGTTGCGCGCGCTTGGCCGCAACGCCGAGGCGCTGGCAAGCTACGACAAGGCCCTCGCGGCCGCTCCGGACTACACCGAGGCGCTGGTCAACCGCGGGGTGGTCCTGCGCGACATGAGCCGGCACGCCGAGGCGTTGGCAAGCTTCGATCGCGCGCTCGCGGCTCGCCCGGGAAATCGGGAGATCCTCTACAACCGCGGCAATTCGTTGCAATCCCTCGGACGCTTCGCGCAAGCGCTGCGGGATTACGACAGCGTGCTTGCGGCGAATCCGAATGCCGCCGAAGCCCACAACAACCGCGGCTGCGTGCTGGAGAAACTCGGTCGTTTCGATCAGGCGCTGGCGAGCTTCGAAGCCGTCCTGGCGCTGCGGCCGGACGACACGGATGCGCTGCACAACCGCGGCAACATGCTGCTTGCGCTCTCGCGCCACGCCGACGCCGTCGCAAGCTACGACCGGGCGCTGGCGCTCGCGCCGCAGCGGGTCGACACGCTGCATAATCGCGGCCAGGCCCTGATGCTGTCGCGGCGCTACGCGGAGGCGATCGCCGCGTTCGCGGCGGTGCTCGCCGTCGAACCCGCGAACGCGGCCGCCTCCGCCGCGCTTGCAAACTGCCGCCTCCTCGTCTGCGATTGGCAAGAAGCCGCCCGCCTCGCCGAGCGGGCAGCGGCCGCCGCGCGCGGCGGCGACTGGTCGCGACTCGATCCGTTCGGCGCGCTCTGCCTTTTCGACAGTCCGGCCGACCACCTCGAATACGCGCGCGCCTACGTCCGCCGGCAAGTGCCCGTGCGCCCGCAACCGCCGTACGCCCGGCCGCTCCGCCGCGCAGACCGCATCCGGATCGCCTATCTGTCGTCGGATTTCCGCAACCACCCGATCGCCCATCTGACGTCCGAGTTGTACGAGCGCCACGACCGGCGCCGCTTCGAGGTGATCGGAATTTCGTTCGGGACCGATGACCGCAGCGAAGCCCGCACCCGCCTGGTCGGCGCATTCGACGGGTTCCACGACGTGCGCTTCACAAGCGATGCCGAAGTGGCCGAACTCGTGCGCGGCCTGGAAGTCGATATTGCCGTCGACCTCAACGGCCATACTGCGGGCGCGCGGATCGGCATTCTCGCCCGCCGGCCGGCGCCAATTCAGGTGCAGTACCTCGGCTACCTCGGAACCATGGGAGCAGACTTCATCGACTACGTCATCGGCGACGAGATCGTCCTGCCGCATGAACAGCAACAATTCTATACGGAGAAGATCGTTCGCCTCCCCGGCTGCTTCCAGATCACCGACTCGGTCGCGCGCGTCCCGTCCGAGGTTCCCGGCCGCGGCGAGCTTGGATTGCCCGAGGGCGCGTTCGTGTTCTGCTGCTTCAATAACAACTACAAGATCATGCCGGCTGTTTTCGATCGCTGGATGCGGCTGCTCAATGCCGCCGAGGGCAGCGTGTTCTGGCTGTATGGCGCCAACGAGCCCGCAATGGCCAGCCTGCGCCGCGAAGCCCGGTCGCGCGGCGTCGATTCGGCCCGACTCGTGTTCGCCCCGGCGCTACCGCTCGCCGACTACCGGGCGCGGCTGTGCCGCGCGGATCTTTTTTTGGACACGCTGCCCTACAATGCCGGCGCGACGGCAAGCGACGCGTTGCGGGCCGGTTTGCCGATCGTGACTTGCGCCGGGCGTGGCTTTGCCGGCCGCATGGGCGCGAGCCTGCTCAACGCCGTCGGCCTGCCCGAACTGGTCACGACGAACCTCGACGCATACGAGGCGGTGGCGCTCAAGCTCGCAACGGACCGTACGCTGCTCGAATCGATTCGCCGCAAGCTCGCGCAGAACTGGCAGACCTGTCCGCTGTTCGACGTCGAGCGCGCATGCCGCCACATCGAGGCGGCCTATGCGACCATGTGGGACATTTGCCTGCGCGGCGAGCCCCCGCGCAGCTTCCGAGTCGAGCCCAATTGACCGCATGGCCCGCCAGCCGCCCTCCCAGCAACCGAGCCCTGCCTCCGCCCAGGCGATCCAGCAGGCGCTCGGCCTGCATCGCCAGGGGCGCCTGTTCGAGGCGGAAGGCCTCTACGCCTCGGTGCTCGCCCGGCGGCCCGATCATTTCGAGGCCTCCTATCTGCTGGGCGTGCTGAAGATGCAGCAGGGCCAGCCGGCGCGCGCGCTGCCGTTGGTCGAAGCCGCCGCCAGGATCAAGCCGCAGTCCCCGGAGGCGCTGACGAGCCTCGGCGCCGTGCTGGCGGCGCTCAATCGTCCGACCGAGGCGCTGGCGGCGTACGACCGCCTCGTCAAGCTTCGGCCCGGCGATGCCGACGCGCTGTATAACCGCGGCGTTGTGCTGACGAACCTTGGCCGTCACGCCGATGCGCTGGCGAGCTACGACCAGGCGCTGGCGATCCGGCCGGATCACGTTCCCCCGCTCTTCAACAAGGCGAACACGCTTGCCGCCCTCGGGCAATACGACCGGGCGCGCGCGACCTACGATGCGCTGCTCGCGACCGCGCCCAATCATGTCGACGCGCTCAGCGATCGCGGCAACGTGCTCGCCAAGCTCGGCCGCCGCGCCGAGGCGCTCGCGAGCTTCGACCGGGCGCTCGCCATCCAACCCACCCACGTCAACGCGCTGAGCAACCGCGGCAACGTCCTCAAGGACGCGGGGCGGCACGAGGAAGCGCTGGCCATGTACGACCGGGCCCTGGCGGTCGACCCCCGTCATGCGGCTTCGCTCGGCAATCGCGGCAATGTGCTGCTCGAGTTGCAACGCCATGAGGAGGCGGTCGCGACCTTCGATCGCGCCCTGGCGCCGGCGCCGCACGACCCGGAGCTCCTGTTCAATCGCGCCTGCGCGCTCGAGCGGCTGCATCGGTTCGCGGATGCGCTCGCCGATCTCGATCGGTCCCTCGCGCACAGGCCCGACAGCGCCAAGGCGCTGCACAACCGCGGCAACATCCTCGCCTACCTTGGGCGTGCGGAGGAGGCCGCCGAGAGCTACGGCCGCGCGCTCGCGCTCGAGCCGGACCGCGCCGACACGCACCATAATCGGGGCAACGTGCTCACGACGTTACATCGGCACGCGCAGGCGATTGCCGATTACCAGCGCGCATTCGCCCTCGACCCGCACCACCCGCACGCGTTCGATTCGTTGGCCTTCGCCCAACTCTCGGCGTGCAACTGGGCAGAAGCCGCGCGGCTGGCCGAGCCCGCCGAGGCCGCCCTCCTCGGCGGCGGCCTGCCGGTCGGACCCGCCTACCCGCTCTATTATTTCGGCAATGCGGCCTATCAGCTCGTTGCCGCCCGCGCGTACCTGCGGGCCAATTGTGCGCCGGCGCGCGCGCCGCTGCCGCCGCGCAGCGGCGGCCGCTTCGACAAGCTGCGCATCGCCTATCTGTCCTCCGATTTCCGCCTCCATCCGGTCGCCGCGGCCATCGTCGAACTGCTCGAGCGACACGATCGAAGTCGGTTCGAGATCCTCGGCGTGTCCTTCGGCCGTGACGACGCAAGCGCCATCCGATCGCGGCTCGTGCGGACGTTCGATGCGTTCCACGATGTCGCCGCGCAGGACGATCGAACCGTTGCCGAACTGCTGCGCCGGCTCGACGTGCACATCGCCGTCGACCTCAACGGCCTCACCCGCGGCTGGCGTCCCGGCGTGCTGGCCCACCGGCCGGCGCCGATCCAGGTCGCCTACCTCGGCTACCCCGGCACGACCGGCGCCGACTTCATCGACTATATCCTCGCCGACCAAACCGTGCTGCCGCTCGACCAGCAGCCGTTCTTCGCCGAAAGAATCGTGCATCTGCCCGATTGCTATCATCCCAACGACACGACGCGGCTCTTGTCCGGCACGCCCGAACGGCGCGCGCTCGGGTTGCCGGACGGGGCTTTCGTCTTCTGCTGCTTCAACCAGAGCCACAAGATCAGCGCGGTCAGCTTCGACACATGGATGCGGCTGTTGGCGCGCGTTGCCGGCAGCGTCCTATGGCTTTCGCCGATGAACGATTGCGCCATGGACAATCTGCGCCGCGCCGCGGCCGCGCGCGGCATCGATCCCAACCGGGTGATTTTTGCCACGCGCCTCGAGCGGATCGAGGACCACCTCGCCCGCCACCGCCAAGCCGATCTCTTCCTCGATACGCTGCCCTACAATGCGCACTCGACCGCGATCGACGCGCTGTGGGCCGGGCTGCCGGTGGTGACCTGCGCCGGCTCGGCGTTTGCCGGGCGCGTGGGCGCGAGCCTGCTCAAGGCGGTCGGGTTGTCCGAACTGACCGCGACCGATCTGGAAGAATACGAAGCCCTGGCCGCAAAATTAGCCGCCGATGAGCCGCTGCGGCGCTCGATCCGAAACAGATTGGAGGAGAACCGAACCGGCCGCCCGCTGTTCGACACCGATCGCCTGCGCCGCCATATCGAGGCGGCCTACGCGACCATGTGGGACATCCATGCGCGCGGCGAAAATCCGCGGAATTTCCGCGTAGAAGCGCTGCAATAACTAAAGAGTGCATCGTCCGGAAACGGCACCTGCCGTTTCGCAAATCTTTGGGCGCTGCGTCAGCGCTTGGTTCGCGCCGCGCGCTGTTCTGCCAACATGTCGGCAAGCTGGCGAAGAATGAGCCCGCGACGGTCCCCCTGCAGTCTCAGGACTTCCTGATTCTGCGTCTTGTCCCAAAATGCACGAGACCTCAGGTGGTCGAGGTTTCGGTGCAAGTAGACGGGATAGAACCATCCAAGCGAGCGGTCTGCCAACCAACGCGGCTGGGTCAGGTCGAACAATCCAAATCCGGCATCTACGAGGGTCTGGTTGATCGCCTGAAAATCATCCATGTCCGCTTCGCAGATCACCACGTGGGCATGTGCGAGCACTTCCCGGGCACCCTTGAGGACCTGCACCTCTGCGCCCTGCACATCCAATTTCACCAGGTAAGGGCCGGTCAGTCTCAATCGTGTCGCAAGGCCATCCAGGGTGACTGCCGGAACTTTCGCCGTACCCTGGTTCAGACGGTTGATGCGCTCCCAATACGAGTCGTCCTGCGGGCGCAGCGAGCTCCAATAGGGATGCGCCGACACCGTCAACTCGACTTCGCCCTCCCTGTCGCTCGCGGCGGCAATGGCGTAATGGCCGCCCATCACGTCCTTGATGGCCTTGAGAGAGTCCTCATAGATCGCGTTAGGGTCGATGTTGAGCACCGTCGACCCGGAGAACAGGCCGAGCCGATAATGTTGGACGTAGAAATGGCCGTCGGCGCATCCGACGTCGATCACGGTCGAATAGCGGACACCCTTTTGAAAGAGGCCGACGAGGGTCCCGGTAAAGGTGCCTGTGGGAACGTTGGCCGGCGCGTTGGTCTGCAAGAAAGGCTCGCTGTTTCACAGGCAGAGCGTCGTCGGCCCGGCCGTCGCGGCCGATATGCTACAGGGTCGAAGCATTGGCAAGCCGGCCGGTTCGCCGGCAGGCGCGCCGGCCGCCCCGGCGGCCAGGGCAACAGAGCGAGCCCTGGCCTGTCCCGGCGTCTTGCGCTAACAGGTGAGCCGCTCCAACGGAACCGAGCGCGATGGATGAGCTGTACATCCGCGTGAGAGGCGGCGGCGAGGTGTGCGCTCCCGCCTCTCCGTCGATGACGACCTACGTGCTGATCGAACAAGAGGATTGGTTCGAGAAGGAAATCGCTTTCGTGCGCCGGCTGCTCCAACCGGGCATGCGCGCGATCGATGTCGGCGCCAACTACGGCACCTACACGCTCGCGATGGCTCGGGCGGTCGGGCCGTCGGGCAAGGTATCGGCGTACGAGCCGACGAGGTCAACCGCGCGCTATTTGCGCAACACCATCGGTCGCAACGGCCTCGGCAACGTCGAATTGTTCGAAGCTGCCCTGTCCGACCGCGCCGGCACCGGCCGATTGCATGTGGACGACCAGTCCGAACTCAATCGCCTCACGGCCGACGGCACCGGCGAGCAGGTCTCGCTTGCCACTCTCGACGCCGAATGCACGTTGCGCAACTGGGGGCGCATCGACTTCATCAAGATCGACGCCGAGGGCGGCGAACTCGACATCATCCGCGGCGGCGAGGCGTTCTTTGCCGAGCAGTCTCCGCTCGTCATGTTCGAGCGGATGGCGGCCGGTGCGGCGAACGAAGGCGCGCAGTCGGCGTTTCGCGAGCGCGGCTATACGCTCTTCAAGCTGATAGGACCGGACAGCTATCTGGTGCCGGTTGGGCGCGACGAGCGATACGACGCGTTCGACCTTAACCTGTTCGCCTGCAAAGCCGACCGAGCCGCAATCCTGGCGGCCGCCGGCCTGCTCACCACGACCTGCTCAGGGACGTCCAATGCGGCCGGGGGCCTCGGCCTCGCCCTGTGGCGCCGGCAGGATTTCGCCGGCTCGTTCGCTCATGCGCAGGCGGGGCTCGAACCACCCTACGAGCGCGCACTCGATGCCTACGCAATCTGGCGCGACGCCGAACGGACCTTGGCCGACCGATGCGGCGCGCTGCTCGCCGCCGCGGATGTGGTGCGAACCTTGACGGCCGACAGTCAAAACCTTGCCGTCTTGTCGACCGGCGCGCGCGTTGCCCATGAAGCCGGCATGCGCCTGCTTGCGTTTGATTGCCTCCACCGCATGCTCGATCTGATGAAACATCGGCGACCCGTGTTGCGCGAACCGTTCTGGCCGCCTGCGGCCCGCTACGATGCCATCCGACCCGGCGCCGATCGCGACAATTGGTTTCTTGCCGCGACATTTGAAGCATACGAAGAACGACGCGCCTTCTCGTCCTGTTTTGCCGATGCGGCTACGCTGGCAGGGCTCGACTGGCTGGCGTCGACCCCCTATGCCAGCCCCGCGATGGAACGCCGCCGCCAGCTCATCGCAATCCGCGCCGGCCGGCAACGCCAGCGCCAATCCTCCCGGCTGCTGAGCGAG
>DASZJC010000362.1:0-4993 GCA_035948495.1 Xanthobacteraceae bacterium
GAGCGCGCGGTAGCTCAGCTGCTCGCGGTCCGACAGCAGTGCCGGCGCGTCGCCGAACTTCTCGGCGAGACCGTCCATGACGTCGGGGAACACGCGGCTCGGGTTCTTGGCGATGGGCGTCGTCATCTTCAGGGTGCGCAACGCGCCCTTGAGCGTGACCAGGTCGCCGCGAAGCCGCTCGATCAGGCCCATGCGTTTGCCCCCGGCATGTTGTTATGGCGGTAGCATTGCAAGCAGTAATGTGGGGCGCAATAGCTCGCGCCTCCCCTCCGCCGTCATCCTGAGGAGCGAGCGGCGAAAGCCGCGAGCGTCTCGAAGGATGGCCACAGACGCGGAGCTTGCTTCCATCCTTCGAGACGGCCGTTCGCTTATGCGAACGGCCTCCTCAGGATGACGGCGGTGTGTGTTGCTGGCTGCAACAAATCACCGGTCCGCGCCGCCGAACGGCACGAGCGGATTGTCGAACAGGGCGGCGCGGTCCGGCCGGTCGGTCAGCCCGGTACCGAGGAAGGCCTCGAACAACTCCCGGATCGTACGCGGATCCATGTCGCAGGTGATGAACACGAGGCGGGTGCGGCGGTCGTCATCCGGCCAGGCCGGCAGCGAGGCCGGCGGGTGGAACACGTGCTGCACTCCGTGGATGACGACGGGCGTGTCCGGGGTTTCCGCGATTTTCACGATGCCCTTGACCCGCAGCAGGTTGGGCCCGTGCAGGGCGCGCAGCAGATCGAGGAACATGTCGAAGGTGGCGGCGGGCAGCGCCCGATCGCTCGCCAGCGCTAGCGAGCGGATGCGCTCGTCGTCATGGTGGTGGTCGTGCGCGGCGGGCGTGCTTGCCGCGTAGGCCTCCTCGGCGAGCCAGCGGCGCACATCCGGCACCTTGCTGTCCGGATCGTAGAGCCCGCAATTGATCAGGCGCGCGGCGCTCGCTTCGTTTGCCGCAACATCGAGGATCGGAGCGGCCGGGTTTAGGCGCTTCAGGCGCGCGATGAGCTGCGCGGCGGCCTCGCGCCGTTCCGGCGTGTCGATGAGGTCGGTCTTGGCGAGCGCGAGCCGGTCGGCGGTCGCGACCTGCTTCATCGCTTCGGGATGCCGGCCGAGCGTCGCAAGGCCGTTGACCGCGTCGACCACCGTGACCACGCCGTCGAGCCGATAACGCATCACCAGATAGGGATGCATCATCACCGTGTGCAGCACCGGCGCCGGGTCGGCAAGCCCGGTGGTTTCGAGCACGACGCGGCGAAGCTCGGCGCGGCGGTTGTCGAGATCGCGCAGCAGGCGCTCGAGCGCGTCGATGAGATCGCCGCGCATGGTGCAGCACACGCACCCGCTCGGCAGCAGCACCAGATCGTCGCTGATCTTTTCGACCAGCAGATGGTCGAGCCCGATCTCGCCGAACTCGTTGATGAGCACGGCGGTGTCGGCAAGCGCCGGGTCCTTGATCAGGCGGTTGAGCAGGCTCGTTTTGCCGGCGCCGAGGAAGCCGGTCAGCACCGTGAGCGGCAGCGGCGGGCCGGGTCGCCGCGCACCCGATCTCGCTATGGGCTCGTCCGGCACGGCGGGCTATCGCCCGGACGACGGCGCTGCGGGGGCGATCGTCGGGGCCGGGTTGAACAGGTTCGTGCTCGGCGGCGCCGGGGACGCGGCCGCGGGAGCCGGGGGCGGCGGCGCGGCGGCGGGAGTTGCGGGCGGGGGCGCGGCGGCAGTGGCCGGCGCGGCCGGCTTCTTGCGGTGGGTCGGCGCCGGCGCCGGTGGGCTCGACTTCACGGCCGCGAGCGCCGGCTTGGCGGACTTGGCCCGGTGTGGCTTGCGGTGCGGCTCGCTCGTCTTGGCGAGCGCGGTCTCGGGATTGCCGGGCTTCTTGGGCGGCCCGACGAACACCACCATCGGGGCCATCGACGGCACCAGTGGGCCGAGCACCGGCGGCGGCGTCGCGGCGCCGTTGCCGAAATTCGGCAAGAGGGCGCTCAGACCCGCGCTGCGGTCGGGATCGGCGGTCGGCGGCGGCTCTTCCTCGGCGGTGTCCGTGTGGTGCCGGTTCTTGCCGCAGACTTCCTCATGGAGGTCGGGCGGCGGCATGTTGACGGGCTGGAGCGCGTCGACCGTGCCGAGCGGCGGCGCGAACCAGGAGAGCGAATTGCCGCTGAAGCCCTTCTCGAGCAGCTGCAGCACCTTCTCGGTGCGCACGGCGGAGGTCGGAGCGCCGAGCACGATCGCGATCAGCCGCCGGTCGCCGCGGGTGACGGTGGCCACCAAGTTGAATCCGGACGCGCAGATGAAGCCGGTCTTCATGCCGTCGGCGCCAGGATAACGGTCGATCAGCGGGTTGTGGTTGCGGATGATCCGCCGGCCGAACTTGAGCGCCGAAATGTGCCAATAGAGGGCGTAGTCGGGAAACTCGCGGATCAGCGCGCGGGCGAGAATCGCGAGGTCGCGCGCCGAGGTGACCTGATCGTCCGCCGGCAATCCGTTCGGATTGACGAAATTGGTCTGCGTCATGCCGAGCCGCTGCGCCGCGCGGTTCATTTCGGCGGCAAAACCCGCGACCGATCCGGACACGCCTTCCGCCAGCACCACCGCCAAGTCGTTTGCCGATTTGACGATCATCATCTTGAGCGCGTTGTCGACGGTGAGCCGGACGCCGGCCTTGAAGCCCATCTTGGAGGGCTGCTGCGCCACCGCGTTGGGCGATACGGTCAGGAGCTTGTCGGGCGTGACGCGGCCTTCCTTGATGGCGTGCAAGGTCACGTAGGCGGTCATCAGCTTGGTGAGCGAGGCCGGATGCCACGGGCGGGTCGCGTTCTCGGCGTAGAGCACCCTGCCGCTCTCCGCGTCGACGAGCAGCAGCGCTTCCGCCGCGGCCGGGCGCGGCTGCGCGGCCATCGCGGCGGCCGCAATGGCAATGCCGAGGAACCAGGCGTTAGCTTTGGAGAGAAACGGCACTGGCTGCGATCCGCTTGTCGGGGCCTCGAAACGGCTGGGGTCCGTGCCGATGCGGCGCTCCGGCCGGGGAACTGCGTCCTTGATCCCGGCCGGCCACGCGGCTTGGAGCGGCGGCGACGACGCGCTATCTAAGGCGACGACGCGCTATCTAAGCCGAACGCGGAACGAACGCAAAACGATCCGCCGGGCCAAGAGCCCGAGGAAAGCGACGAAAATTCGGCAAGGAAGAGGCCAAGGGAGATCGCCATGACCGCCTGTATCGTCGGATGGGCGCACACGCCGTTCGGCAAGCTCGACGCCGAGACGGTGGAAAGCCTCGTCGTCCGGGCGGCGACCGAGGCTTTGGCCGACGCCGGGGTCGCCGCCGCGGACGTCGACGAGATCGTGCTCGGCCATTTCAACGCGGGTTTCTCCGCGCAGGACTTCACCGCCTCGCTGGTGCTGCAGGCCGATCCGGCTTTGCGCTTCAAGCGCGCCACCCGGGTCGAGAACGCCTGCGCGACCGGATCGGCGGCGGTACACCAGGGCCTCAAGGCGATCGAGGCCAAGGCGGCACGCATCGCGCTCGTCGTCGGGGTCGAGCAGATGACGACGACGCCTGCCGCCGAGATCGGCCGCAATCTGCTCAAGGCCTCCTACGTGCGCGAGGAGGCCGACATCGCCGGCGGGTTCGCGGGCATTTTCGGCAAGATCGCCGGGCTCTATTTCCAGAAGTACGGCGACCAGTCGGACGCGCTCGCCCGTATCGCCGCCAAGAACCACAAGAACGGCGTCGGCAACCCGTTCGCCCAGATGCGCAAGGACCTCGGCTACGACTTCTGCCGCACCGAGAGCGAGAAGAATCCGTTCGTGGCCGGTCCGCTCAAGCGTACCGACTGCTCGCTCGTCTCCGACGGCGCCGCCGCGGTGGTGCTGGCCGACGTCGAGACCGCGCTCGCCATGGACAAGGCGGTGGTGTTCCGCGCCGCCGAGCACGTGCAGGACTTCCTGCCCTTGAGCCGGCGCGACATCCTCAAGTTCGAGGGTTGCGCCGAGGCGTGGAAGCGCGCCCTTGCCCGCGCCGGGCTCGCGCTCGGCGACCTGTCGTTCGTCGAGACCCATGACTGCTTCACGGTCGCCGAACTGATCGAGTACGAGGCCATGGGGCTGGTGCCGGAAGGCCGCGGCGCCACCGCCATCGCCGAGGGCCTCACCGAGAAGACCGGCAGGCTGCCGGTCAACCCGTCGGGCGGGCTCAAGTCGAAAGGCCATCCGATCGGCGCGACCGGCGTGTCCATGCACGCGCTCGCCGCCATGCAGCTCACCGGCCGCGCCGGCGACATTCAGGTGCCGGGCGCCCGCCTCGGCGGCATTTTCAACATGGGCGGCGCCGCGGTGGCCAACTACGTGAGCATCCTCGAACGGATCAAGTGAGGCCCGTTCCCCGGGCGCAGCGCAGCACGAAGTGGTGCGCTGCAGACCCGGGGTCCACCTTACGCATCCGTCGACGAGCGTAGTCCGCGACGGATGCGCATTATGTATCCCGGATCAGCGGTGCATCGCTACGCTACGCTTCGCGCTGCACCGCATCCGGGAAACAAGCCGAGAGTTAGCGGGTCTGGCATCACTCCGCCGCCTTCGGCGACTGCTCGGCCTCTGCCGGTTGCGCGACCTGCTCCGCCGCGCTTGCCTGCGTCGCGTCCGCCGCAATCACCTGCGCGCGCGCGAGCTCGGCGAACTTGCCGCCCTGGCTCACCAGTTCGTCGAACCGCCCGCTCTCCACGATGCGCCCCGCGTCGAACACCAGGATGCGGGTGGCGCCGCGGATGGTGGCGAGCCGATGGGCGATCACGAACGTGGTGCGGCCCTTCATAACCTCGTCGAGGGCGAGCTGGACCAGCCGCTCGGTCGTGGCATCGAGCGAGCTGGTGGCTTCGTCGAGGATGAGGATCGGCGGATCCTTCAGCAGCGCGCGGGCGATCGACAGGCGCTGGCGCTCGCCGCCGGAGAGCGAGCGGCCGCGCTCGCCGACCGTCGCGCCGAAGCCGTCGGGATGCTGCTCGATGAAGGC
>DASZJC010000363.1:0-2877 GCA_035948495.1 Xanthobacteraceae bacterium
CGGCCGAACGACTCGATTCCCGCCTGCGCGAACTCGCCCGGGCCGTCCGCGCGATAGCGGAACACCGGGCCGAGATAGCAGAAGCCCATGGGCTTGCCCGCCGCCGGCGAGGCGAGGTAGTCGCGCGACACCGGGATGGTCAGGTCCGGGCGCAGGCACAGCTCATGGCCGGCGGCGTCGGTCGTCAGATACATGCGCCGGCGGATGTCCTCGCCCGAGAGGTCGAGGAACGGCTCGGCCGGCTGCAGCAGCGCCGGCTCCGCCCGGGCGTAGCCCGCGCGCGCGTAATGGGCCACGAGCGCCGCCGCCCGCCCATCCGGCTTGGTATTTGCCGCGTTCGTCGCCTCGTTCATGGCCGCACGCGTGGTCGAGATTTGCCGCGCCTTTAGCACGGCTTGCTTAAGGTTTCGACGAGGATCGGCCGGCGGGATTAACGCGGGGCGCGGGCTGTCGGCCGACGTAATTAACGGACGATGTCCGGGCCAGGGACCAGGCAATCATTGCCGGGCCGCCACATCCCCTGAATTTGGCCTGTTCAAACCGCGTTCCGATGCCCCGGCATCCGGACATACGGCTAAACGGGCTGCCCGCCGCGCCCTTCCGCGTTCCTGCGTGGATGTGTGACGCGCGTCACATTCGTCTGCCGCGCCATCGTTTAGGGATAGGTGGTGAGAACACGCCGGCAGATTCGGGGATCAAAAGTCATGACACATCGACCGGACATCGCCCCACTTCCGTCTCCACAGGCGCGCCGGGGTTTCGGCGCGGCGCTCCTCGATGCGTTGCACCAAACGCGTCGTCGCCAGGCAGCACGTGAGATCGAGAGATATCGCTATCTCATCGACGAGGCCAAGGCCGGCGAGATGTGGCGCGCAATCGCGCGTTCACATGCGACGCCAACCCCCGCCTGCGCCGAGCACCGACCATCGCCGGTTATGCAGATGGACGCGTGGACGCAAACCGCTCGTGTGTTCGTCTCGCAGTAACCGCCGTACCTGGGCCATCAAGCGACGCCGCGCGGGATGTCGGTCCGGACCGGAATGATCATCGGCGCGACTTGCGTCCTTTTTGCCGTTCTTCACGTCACAGGAATGGCGTTGATGATGAGCGCAGCGGATCGATCGCCGGCAGAATCGGCGATGGTATTGCGAGGAGATTGAGCAACTTTTGTGAGCGGATCGTTCTTGGCAGCGACCGAGGCGGATTGAAACGATCGGCGGGACCAAGCGCCCTTCCGCATTCCATTGTCGAAACGCGCATGCGCGGGTCCGGGTAACGCCGAAAGGCGACATCTCGACCCGGTGGGCGCCGTTCGGCAAAGCAGCCGCAGAAATTTCAGCAGCATGACGATGCGAAGATAAAGTCGTCGCGCCTTGGCGCGTTTCGCGCTATGTTGGCGTGACTTACGGTTGCTGCACTGCACGCCGTATCGAGGGAGTACGGTCATGCGGTCGCGCCAAGGCCCCCAGGCGTCGCGCCCCGAGATCGACAAGCTTGCGCTCTTTTGCGACCACCCGGTGTTTGGGCAACTCGCGCCGGAGCAGCTGCGACGGCTGTGCTCCTACGCCAAGACCCGTCGGGTCGCTCGCGGCACGACGATCTTCAAGAAAGGCGATCCCGGCGACTGTTTGTTCGCCATCGTGGCCGGCACGATCAAAATCGACGTTCCCTCCGGGAACGGCCACGACGCCGTGTTCAATCTGGTGCAGGAAGGCGAAATCCTCGGCGAGATCGCGCTGCTCGACGGCGAGCCGCGTACGGCCGACGCAACGGCAATGACCGACTGCGTGCTGATCGTGATCGACCGGCGCGACTTCGTGCCGTTCGTGACCGCCCAGCCCGAGATCGCGCTCAAGCTGATCGACGTGCTGTGCGCGCGCCTGCGCCACGCCAGCGAGCAGATCGAGGACGTGATGTTCCTCGCCCGGCCGGCACGGCTGGCGAAGACCCTGCTGCGGCTCGCCGAGCGGGCGAAAGCGTCGCCCTCCGGCCGCGCGGTGGCGATGACCCAGTCGGAGATCGGCCAGCTCGTCGGCATGACCCGCGAGAAGACCAATCGCTACCTGCGCGCCTGGGAAGCGCGCGACTGGGTCAAGCTCGAGCGCGGCAGCATCATCGTCCGCAAGCCCGACGCGCTTGCCGCCATGGCCGCGGCCGGCGAGGAGGAGTGAACCTCAGCTCGTCATCGGCTCGAGCGCGGCGACTTCGCGATCGCGGATGTCGATGCGGTCGGCGAGGATGCGTATGACGAACTCGTCGAACGCGCTGGCGAGATCGGAGCGCTCCCGCCGCATGCGCTCGAAATTCGCGCGCGTCAATGTGAACAGGACCGCCGACGCTTCCGACGATACCGTGGCCGAACGCGAGGAGCGCCGGAAGAAACCCATTTCGCCGACCACCGTGTGGGTCGCGATGCGCCGCACGCGCAGGTTCTCGCCGCTGCGGGTCGCGACGTCGATCGCGAGCTGGCCGGCGGCGATGAGGTCGATGCTGTCGGCGGCTTCGCCTTGCCGATGGAGCACGGTCGAGCCGTCGACCTGTTTGCGCTCGAGATAGGCGATGAGGTCGGCTGCTTTCAGGCCGGGACCAAGCTGACGCTGCAGCCACGAGACGAAGTCGCTGTCAACCTTGACCGTCGCCTCGGCGAGCAGGTTGTCCTCGCACCAGGCGACCGCGGCGTGGACGTCGGCAAAGGCCTGGTGCCGGCTCTTGCCGCCGATGAAGCCGCCGCGCGCAAGCGCGTCACGGATGGCCGGCGAAATCGAGCTATAGACGATCGTCGTGCCGCGCTGGTTGCAATGATTGCGCAGCTTGGCAAGGCTGATGTAGGCCGACGAGTCGGCCCCCGGCACCATGGCGAAGTCGAGGATGACGTAG
>DASZJC010000364.1:0-2266 GCA_035948495.1 Xanthobacteraceae bacterium
TATTCCTACCGGGTGCCGGAAGAGCTCGAGCTCGCTCCGGGCGACATCGTTTGCGTGCCGCTCGGCGCCCGCGAGGCGACCGCGGTGGTGTGGGCGGACAATCCAAAGCCCAATCCGCGGCTCGACAACCGGTTGAAAGACGTCGAGCAAAAGCTCGAACTGCCGCCGCTGCGCCCCGAATTGCGCAGCTTCGTCGACTGGGTGGCGAACTACACCGTGAGCTCGCGGGGCATGGTGCTGCGCATGTGCCTGCGCATGGGCGAGAATTTGGGCGCCGAGCGCGAAAGGGTCGGCGTGCGGCTCGCCGGAGCTCCGCCGCAACGCATGACACCGGCGCGGCAGCGGGTGCTGGCGCTCTTCGCCGACGGCATGGTGCGCGGCAAGAGCGACGCGGCGCGCGAGGCCGGCGTCAGCGTGGGCGTGATCGACGGCCTGATCGACGAAAGCACGCTCGAAACGATAGTGCTGCCGCCGGAGCCGGTGGCGCAAAAGCCCAATCCCGATTTCGTGCAATCGGAATTCACGCCAGACCAAAGCGCCGCGGCGGCTGCGCTCAAAGCGACCGTGGCGAAGGGCGGATATTCCGTGACCTTGCTCGACGGCGTCACCGGCTCCGGCAAGACGGAAGTGTATTTCGAGGCGGTGGCCGACACCATCCGCCGCGGCCGGCAGAGTTTGATCCTGATGCCGGAGATCGCGCTCACCGCGCAATTCCTCGATCGCTTTGCCGCGCGGTTCGGCGTGCGGCCGGCGGAATGGCATTCGGAGCTGTCGCCGCGCAAGCGCGCGCGAACCTGGCGGGCGGTCGCCGACGGCGAAGTCTCCGTCGTGGTCGGCGCGCGCTCGGCGTTGTTTCTGCCTTACGCCGATCTCGGGCTCATCGTGGTCGATGAGGAGCACGACCCCGCCTACAAGCAGGAGGACGGCGTGCATTATCACGCCCGCGACATGGCGGTGGTGCGCGGCCACATCGCGCGCATTCCCATCGTGCTGTCGTCGGCGACGCCGTCGCTGGAGACGGTCGTCAATGCGCGGCGCGGGCGCTATCAGAAACTGGCGCTGCCCGAACGCTTCGGCGGCCAGCTTGAGCCAGCGGTCGAGGCAATCGATCTGCGCCAGGCGCCGCCGCCGCGCGGCCGTTTCATCTCGCCGGTGCTGGCGGGCGCGATGCAGACCGCCATCGAGCGGCGCGAGCAGGCGCTATTGTTCCTCAATCGCCGCGGCTATGCGCCGCTGACCTTGTGCCGCGCCTGCGGCTTCCGCTTTTCTTGCCCGAACTGCGACGCCTGGCTGGTCGATCACCGTTTCCGCAAACACCTCGTCTGCCACCATTGCGGTTTTGCCATGCCGCACCCTGCGGCGTGCCCGAAATGCCAGGCGGCAAACTCTTTTGTGGCTTGCGGGCCGGGCGTCGAACGGCTGGAAGAAGAGGTGCGCGAATTGTTTCCGCAGGCGAGGGTGCTGGTGCTGTCCAGCGATCTCGTCGTCTCGGTCGAACGGCTGCGCGAGGAACTGGACGACGTCGCCCAAGGCCGTTTCGACATTGTTATTGGGACGCAGCTTGTAGCGAAAGGCCATCACTTCCCGATGCTCAACCTGGTCGGCGTCGTCGATGCGGATTTGGGATTAAGCAACGGCGACCCGCGCGCCGCCGAGCGCACCTTCCAGCTTTTGCACCAGGTGATCGGCCGCGCCGGCCGCGACGCCGGCATCGGCCATGGCTATTTGCAGACGCACCAGCCCGAACATCCGGTGATGCGCGCCCTGATCGCGCAGGACCGCGAGGCGTTCTACGACGCCGAAATCGAAGTCCGCGAGCGCGACCACTATCCGCCGTTCGGCCGCCTCGCCTCGATCGTCGTCTCCGGCCCCGACAAGCACGACACTGAATCCCATGCCCGCGCGCTCGCCCGTGCCGCGCCAACCCACGACGAGGTCCGAATCCTCGGCCCCGCCGAAGCGCCGCTCGCCCTGGTGCGCGGCCGCCATCGCTTCCGGCTGCTCATCAAAGCACCGCGCAATTTCGATCTCTCGGCTTACTTGCGCCAATGGCTCGCGGCGGCACCGAAGAAGCACGGCTCGATCAAGCTCGACATCGACGTCGATCCGCAGAGTTTTTTGTGAGGTAGTCGTAGCCCGGATGAGCGAAGCGACATCCGGGGTCGGTATCTCCTACGCGTTCCCCGCATATCGCTTCGCTCATGCGGGCTACTTGCTTAATCGAGGCTTCCGTTTGGCTCGCGCCCGTGGGACCAATTTCTTGCGC
>DASZJC010000365.1:0-3118 GCA_035948495.1 Xanthobacteraceae bacterium
GCACCGCTTCGATGCCGGGAAGCCCGCGCGCGAGCCGCATCACCGCGTCCGGCGCGGCGCCGCGGCAATAGACGCGCACGAAGCTGCCGAGCGCCCCGTGGTGCGCGACGAAATAATCGGTGATCGGGCAGATCACCGTGGCCGCGCCGGCGCCGAACGCGCGGTCGAGTTCGTCCTGGAGCCAGACGACCTTGAGCGTGCCGTCCGGGTTCGCCTTTTTCCGCATGCCGTGGTCGGAAACGACGCCGACCACCGCGCCGAGCGCATCGAGCCGGCCGAAGAGCGCGTCCATGTTCTGATAGTAGCGGTTCGCTTCCGGCGCGCCCGGTGCGTAGGTGTGCTGGATGTAGTCGGTGAGCGACAGATACATGACCAGCGGCCGCTGCGTCTCCAGCAGCTTGACGCCCGCCGCGAGCACGAACAGCGACAGTTCCGGCGAATACATGTCCGGCAGCGGCATGCCGACGAGGTCGAGCACGTCCTCGATGCCGTTCTCGCGCTTGCTGCACCGGTCGGCCTGTTCCGAGGAGAAATTGATCGCGCCGCCGGCGATGTCCATGTCCTTGCCGAGCTGTTGGCGCAGCTTGTCCTTCGCCGTGATCGACGCGACCTTGGCGCCGTGGCGTGAGAACGCCGCCAGGACGGTGGCCGCGCGCATCAGCTCGGGCCCGGTCATGACCACCGCCCGTCCGGTCTCGGGTTCGAGATAGAAGTTGCCGGATATGCCGTGCACCGACGGCGGGCTGCCGGTGACGATCGACACGTTGTTGGGGCAGGTGAAGCCCGGGATGACGCATCGGGCGACGGCGGCAAACCCCGTGCGCATGAAACGCGCCGTGTGGGGGACGACGCCCGCTGCGAGCGCGCGATCGAGATAGGCGGGATCGCCGCCGTCGTTACACACGACCACCACCGGCCGCTCGGGCCAGCGGTAGCGCACGCCGTTGACTTGAATTTCCGGACCCACGCCGATGGCACGCTTGGTAGGGCGCAATAGCGCAGCGTATTGCGCCGGTTGACGGCAAGCGGCGCATTACCGCCTTCGGCCTAATGCGCCCTACGCACATCTTTGCATACCCCGCCGGTCGGCGTATCCTGCGCGACCCGCGCGGAGCCCACCCATGGCACAACCTTCCACCGAAACCCCCGTCGTCAAGGCCTACTGGCAGCCCGGCTGTACCAGCTGCCTGCGCATGAAGGAGTTCCTCGCCCGGCACGGCGTTCCGTTCGTCTCGGTCAACGTGCTCGAGGATAAGGACGGCGTCGCCGAGCTGGCGGCGCTCGGGCTGCGCACCGTGCCGATCGTGCGGCGCGGCACGGACTGGGCGAACGGCCAGGTGTTGCGCGACGTGGCGCGCGTTGCCGGCATCCCCTGGGGCGGCGCGCCGGTGCTGCCCGTACCCGAGCTGTGCGCGCGCCTGGTCGACATCCAGACGACGGCGCAGCGGCTGTTCGCGCAAATCCCCGACGACCAGCTTGGCCGCCTGCTGCCGCGTCGGCCGCGCAGCTACGCCCAGCTCGCCTATCACATATTCAACATTGCCGACGCGTTCCTGGAGCACGAGGTCGACGGCCTGCCGCTCAAGGAAGGCGCCTACGGCCGCGTGCCGCCGCCGCAGGACGGCAAGGCCGAGATCCTCGCCTACGGCGCCGACGTGCTGCGGCGGTTCGAGGCGTGGCGCGACGGTCCCGCCCGAACCACCGACTTCTCGCGGCCAGCGCGCGTCTACTACGGCGACGTGACCCTGCACGACTATCTGGAGCGCACCGTCTGGCATTCGGGCCAGCACGTGCGCCAGCTGGTGATGGTGCTCGGCCTGATCGGCATCGCGCCCGACCGGCCGCCGACCGCGGCGACGTTTGCCGGCCTGCCAATGCCGGAGAAAGTGTGGGACGATGAGCGCATTACTGCATGAAGCGGTCGCCCCCTTGCGGGGGAAAACCAGGGGTTCGTATCGGCACATCGAAGTGAAGCCGATCGCCGGCGCGCTCGGCGCGGAAATCGCCGGCGCCGACCTCGCGACCCTGGACGACGAGACCTTCGAGGAAATAGAGGCCGCCTGGCTCGAGCACCTCGTCGTCTTCTTCCGCAACCAGAAGATCACGCCGGAGCAGCAGCTCGCCTTCGCCAAGCGCTTCGGCGACATCCACTACCATCCGTTCATGAAAGGCATGGAGGAGCACCCGGAGATCCTGGAAATCCTCAAGGAGGAAGGCGACACCAAGGCGTTCGGCGAGGTCTGGCACACCGACCAGATGTTCAACCCGAAGCCCGCCAAGGCGACGATCCTTTACGCCAAGGAGACGCCCGACGCCGGCGGCGACACCATGTTCACCAACCTGTATCTCGCCTACGAGACGCTGTCCGACCCGATGAAGGCGATGCTCGCGGGCTTGAAGAGCTGGAACGTCGGCGACCGCGCGACGCTCGCCCAGAACGGGCCGATGGCCTCGGCCCCGCGCGCCGGCCGCTACGTCGGCAACAAGAACATGGCCGCCAAGGTGCGCGACCCCGGCGACGTAGAGACGCAGTCGACGCATCCGCTCGTGCGCACGCACCCGCAGACCGGCCGCAAGGCGCTCTACATCAGCAATCACACCCAGACGCTCGACGGCTTTTCCCGCGCCGAGGCGCGGCCGATCCTCGATTTCCTCATGGCGCACGCGGTGCAGCCGGAGTTCACCTGCCGCTTCCGCTGGGAGCCCGGTTCGCTTGCCATCTGGGACAACCGCTGCACCCAGCACCGCGCGCTCAACGATTACCACGGCAAGCGCCGCCGCATGCACCGCATCACCATCGCGGGCGACGCGCCGTTTTGACGGGCACGTCATTGCGAGGAGCGAAGCGACGAAGCAATCCAGGGATGGAGCGCGAGCCCTGGATTGCTTCGTCGCCCCTCCGGGGCTCCTCGCAATGACGGTGCATCAAAGCGGCTTCGGCATCCCCGCCGAGGCGGCTGCCGCGGCTTGCGGGTGAAACCGGACCACGGCGAGGACGCCGAGCACGACGAAGGCCGCCAGCAGGGCAACCTGGGCGATGAGGAACGGCGGCTCCGATTGGGTCGGGGCCAGCGCGTGCACGAAGGCGAGCTTCTGGAACGCCTGGATGACGCCGACG
>DASZJC010000366.1:0-11328 GCA_035948495.1 Xanthobacteraceae bacterium
CGGCAATCTTCCGCGAACGCCTCCGGGGCCGTCGCAAGCGCAACAATCCCCAGGTCGCCGAGCCGCGCGGTGCAGCCGATGGCATCGCACGCGACGCCGTTGCCGAGCGTGGGATCGGCGGTCGTGCGCGCGTCCGCATCGGCGGCGAGCCATTCCTTCACGGCGAACGCGTCGCCGCTCTTTTTGATGACGGCAAGCCGTCCGTCGGCGGCCCGCGCGGCGACCAAATCTCCGCTCGGCGCAATCAGCACGTCCGGCAACGGCGCCGAGAACGCCCAAATCGTCGCAACGACGATCGTTGCTGCTCCGCCCCAGCGCAAGGGCGAGCGCATCAGGCACAGCATCACCAGTCCTGCCGTGCACAGGAGAAGCGGGCCCCCGCCGAAGGCAGGGACGCGGCCGACCGCGCCCGGAAGACTAGCCACCCACAGCGCGATCGCATCCATCCAGTCGATGCCTACGCCCATGAGCCGCCACAGCACGTCGTCGTATCCGAACGGCATGGCGACCAGCGCGAGCATGCCGGCCGGCATGATCCAGGCGGAGACGATCGGCATCGCCAGAAGATTGGCGAGCACGCCGTAGGGCGCCATGCGATGGAAATGGTAGGCGGCGTAGGGCGTCGTTCCGAGGCCGGCAACGAGCGAGGCGAAGATCAGCCCGGCGACTTCGTAGACGCCCCACAAGGCGATGCGCGCGCTGAGCGGCGTGTCCGCATGCTTGGCCTTCCACGGCAGCCCCCGCTCGTAGGCAGCGATCAGCGCGAGGGTCGCGGCAAACGACATCTGGAAGCTCGGGTGCACGACCGCTTCGGGCGCGAGCAGCAACACGAGGATGGCGGCCGTCCCGATCGTGCGTAGCGTGAGCGCCTGCCGGTCGATCAGAACCGCGCCGAGCACGATCGCGGTCATGTAGTACGAGCGCTGGGTCGCGACCTCGGCGCCGGAGAGGAGCAGGTAGAACGTCGCTGCGGCGAGCGCTGCCAGGGCCGCCCATTTCTTGATCGGCCGCCGCGCCGCGAGTCCGGGGATGATCGCCAGCACCGCGCGCACCAGAAAGAACACCACGCCGGCGACCACCGCCATGTGATAGCCGGAAATCGACAGCACGTGCGCGAGGCTTGAAATGTACATCGCGTCGTTGACCGGCGCCGAGATGGCGTCGCGCTTGCCGGTGATCAGCGCCGAGGCGATCGAACCGGCGTCGCCCGGAACCGCGGCGCGAATGCGCCGATCGATGCCGTCGCGCATGTTCTCGATGAACGTCGCATAGACGAGCCACAGGGCGGGACGGCGCGGCGGCGCCGTGATCTTGATCTCCCCGACCGCAAACCCGGTGGCGCCGATGCCCTGAAAGTAGAGATCGCGCGCAAAGTCGTAACCGCCGGGACGCAGCGGGGCGAGCGGAGCGTTGAGGCGCGTCTTCAACTCGATGAAGGCGCCGACCGGCGGCGCCTGCCCCTTGCGCACCGACACCCGCACCCGCTCGGGCGCGTCGTCCAGCCGCCGGCTCTCGAGCCGCTCCACTTTCACGACGATCCGATCGGTGCGCTCGCGCTCCTCGCGCGTCTCGACCCAGCCGGCAATGGCGACGTTGCCGGCGGCGTGATGGAGGACCGGATGGGCGACCCAGGCACTCTTGATCGTTGCCGTCGCAAACCCGGCGCAAGCCGCCGCCACGGCGACAAGCACCGGGAATGCCGCCGGCCGCGCCCGTGCCAGGATCGCCGCCAGCATGAAGGCGAGCGCAAGCGCCGGCGCCGGCCCCACGATCGGCTCATGCTGGGCGGCGAAATAGACGAGGATGCCGCTCGCGAAGGCGATCGGAAGCCACGGAATGAGCCGGCCCGGTGCCACCTCCTCCGCCAGCCAAAGGCGCAGGTGCGCGAACGCCGCCGCACCAAGCCACGGCCGGCCGGAAAACCACGGAAATGCCGGCCCGTATCCGCCAGCCGCACCGCGCGGCGGCCACGTCGTCGCTTGCCCGCGCGCCCTACGCCGACCACTCATGACAAATCGCCCGCCCCACGCAACCGCGTTTGCGCCGATGTTTCCAGGCGGCCGAAATAGCGGCCGCGAGGCCACGAACCTGCGCGCCGACGGGGCCTACGCTACACCTGTTGCGGGTGCTGTGGTACACGAACCAGCCTCGATCGGGCGGCTCTGTGGATTTCTTATCATCACGGCATGACCGGCACTGTCGTTACCCGCTTCGCGCCCTCGCCCACCGGCTTTCTCCACATCGGCGGCGCGCGCACGGCCTTGTTCAACTGGCTCTACGCGCGCGGGCGCGGCGGCCGGATGCTGCTGCGGATCGAGGACACCGATCGCGAGCGCTCGACCAAGGCGGCGATCGACGCGATCCTCGACGGCCTTGCCTGGCTCGGTATCGATTGGGACGGCGAGGCGATCTACCAATCGACCCGCCTCGATCGCCACCGCGCGGCCGTCGAAGAGCTTTTGGCCGCCGGCCGCGCCTACCGCTGCTTCGCGACCCCGGAAGAGCTCGAGGCCATGCGCGAGGCGGCGCGGCGCGAGGGCCGCGCCCGGCTCTATGACGGGCGCTGGCGCGACCGCGACCCCAGCGAAGCGCCCGCGGGTGTCAAGCCCGCCATTCGCCTCAAGGCGCCGCTCGACGGCGAGACGGTGGTCGAGGACGCGGTGCAGGGCCGGGTCGTGTGGCAGAACAAGGATCTCGACGACCTCGTGCTTATGCGTTCGGACGGCACACCCACCTACATGCTCGCCGTCGTGGTCGACGACCATGACATGGGCATCACCCACATCATTCGCGGCGACGACCATCTCACCAATGGCGCCCGCCAGACGCAGATCTATCAAGGGCTCGGCTGGCCGGTGCCGGCAATGGCGCACATCCCGCTCATCCACGGTCCGGACGGCTCGAAGCTGTCGAAGCGGCACGGGGCGCTGGGCGTCGACGCCTATCGCGCCATGGGGTGCCTGCCCGCGGCCATGCGCAACTACCTCGTGCGCCTGGGCTGGAGCCACGGGGATCAGGAGATATTCTCCACCGACGAGATGATCGCCGCCTTCGATCTCGCGCAGGTCGGCCGCTCCCCGGCGCGGTTCGATTTTGCCAAGCTCGAGAGCCTCAACGGCCATTACCTGCGCCAGGCGGGGGACGCCGAGCTGGTCGCCGAAATCGAGCGCGTGCTCCCCCACATTGCCGCCGGCAACGACCTCCGGGCGAAGATGAACCCTGCGCTGCGCTCCAAGCTCGTTGCCGCCATGCCGGCGCTGAAGGAGCGCGCCAAGACCCTGGTCGAACTGATCGACAGCGCCCACTACATCTATGCCGATCGTCCGATCATGCTCGACGACAAGGCAGCGGCGCTGCTCAATGCCGAAGCGCGGGCGATGATCGCGGAACTCGTTCCCGAGCTTGAAAGGGTCGAGCCGTGGACCGCCGCCTCGGTCGAGGCGGCGGTGCGGGCCTACGCCGACACCTCCGGCCGCAAGCTCGGGGCGGTGGCGCAGCCCCTGCGGGCGGCGCTGACCGGGCGGACCACATCGCCGGGCATTTTCGACGTGCTGGCCGTGCTGGGAAAAAGCGAAAGCGTGGCACGCCTGCGCGACCAGACGGCGTCGTGAGGCGCGTTGGCGTTCGACATCGGTCAAGGCGCATCAACACCAAGCCGCCCGCACGCAGCGACCTTGCGGGGCACCCCCGAATGGGCTACGCACATTGCAGGATCCGAGAGCCTGCCGGGGCTTTATCACGGCGGCGTCAGATCGCGCCTGAGACGAGCGACCTGGCGAGCCGTGGGGTCCACCCGATCACGCATTCGAGGGTTGGATCATGGACGCGACTACGGGCGCCAATACCAAAACAGCAACGCTGAACGTCGGCAACGAGAGCTGGCCACTCCCGATCTACGAAGGAACCGTCGGCCCCGAGGTGGTCGACATTTCCAAGCTTTACGGCCTGACCGGACGATTCACCTACGACCCAGGCTTTACCTCGACGGCAAGCTGCGAATCCAAGATCACCTACATCGACGGGGACGAAGGCGTCCTGCTCTACCGCGGCTTTCCGATCGAACAACTGGCCGAACACGGCGACTTTTTGGAGACCTGCTATCTGCTGCTCTACGGCGAGCTTCCGACCGCCGCGCAGAAGGCGGATTTCGATTACCGGGTCACGCGCCACACCATGGTGCACGAGCAGATGAACCGGTTCTTCCAGGGGTTTCGGCGCGACGCGCATCCGATGGCGGTCATGGTGGGCAGCGTCGGCGCGCTCTCGGCCTTCTATCACGACTCCACCGACATTTCCGATCCGATGCAGCGGATGATCGCCTCGATCCGCATGATCGCCAAGATGCCGACGCTCGCGGCCATGGCCTACAAATATTCGATCGGCCAGCCGTTCATGTATCCGAAGAACGATCTCGAGTACTCGTCGAACTTCCTGCGCATGTGTTTCGCCGTGCCGTGCGAAGAGTACAAGGCGAATCCGGTGCTGGCCCGAGCCATGGACCGCATCTTCATCCTGCACGCGGATCACGAGCAGAATGCGTCGACTTCGACGGTGCGGGTTGCCGGCTCCTCCGGCGCCAATCCGTTCGCCTGCATCGCCGCCGGCATCGCCTGCCTGTGGGGTCCGGCGCACGGCGGGGCCAACGAGGCGGCGCTGAAGATGCTCGCGGAAATCGGGCGGGTCGAGCGCATCCCCGAGTACATCAAGCGCTCGAAGGACAAGAACGACTCGTTCCGCCTGATGGGCTTCGGCCACCGCGTCTACAAGCACTACGATCCGCGCGCGAAGATCATGCAGAAGACGTGTTACGAGGTGCTCAACGAAATGGGTCACAAGGACGACCCGCTGCTCGAAGTGGCGCTGGAACTCGAGCGGATCGCGCTTCACGACGATTATTTCATCGAAAAGAAGCTTTATCCCAACGTCGACTTCTATTCGGGCATCACGCTGAAGGCGATGGGTTTTCCGACCACCATGTTCACGGTGCTGTTCGCCCTCGCCCGCACGGTCGGCTGGATCGCCCAGTGGAAGGAAATGATCGAAGATCCCAATCAGAAGATCGGGCGTCCGCGCCAGCTCTACACCGGCGCAACCCGCCGCGATTACGTGCCGGTCTCCCGGCGCAAGTAGGACTGCCTCAACGCTTGGGCCCGCGGCAGGGCGCGTGGGCCGCCATGCGCTCGGTGCGGCTCGCCGCCGCCCCGTCATAGGCCCAGGTGACGTAGGCGCCGCCCCAGGTAAAGCCGCCGCCGAACGCCGCCAGCATGAGCCGATCGCCGACCTTGAGCCGCGGCTCGTAGTCCCACAGGCACAGCGGAATCGTTGCCGCGGTCGTGTTGCCGTATTTGTGGATGGTGACCATGACCCGGTCCATGGGCAGTCCCATGCGTTCGGCGGTCGCCTCGATGATGCGACGGTTGGCCTGATGCGGCACCAGCCAATCGACGTCGGCGGCGCTCAGATGGTTGCGCACCATCAGTTCGCCGGCGACTTCCGCCATCTTGGCGATGGCGAACTTGTAGACCGCCGCCCCTTCCTGATGGATGTGGTGCAGGCGTTTTGCCACCGTCTCGGCGGTCGGGGGCATGCGGCTGCCGCCCGCCTTCTGGTGCAGATAGGGCATCCCCGAGCCGTCCGACCGGAGCACGACGTCGACCAGGCCATGGCCGTTGTCGCTGGGCTCGATCAGCACAGCGCCGGCGCCGTCGCCGAAGATCACGCAGGTGGCGCGATCGGTGTAGTCGACGACCGCCGACATTTTGTCGGCGCCCACCACCACGACCTTGCGATGGGTGCCGGTGGCGACGAACTGCCGGGCGATTTCGAGCGCGTAAACGAAGCCGGAGCACGCGGCCTGGATGTCGAAGCTGCCGATATTGCGCATCCCGGCCATCTCGCACACGAGGTTCGCGGTCGATGGAAACACCATGTCCGGGGTGGTGGTGGCGCAGATGAGGAGATCGACCTCGGCGGGGGCGGTGCCGGTCTTGCCGAGCAGCCCGCGTACGGCTGCGGCCGCCATGTGCGAGGTCCCCAGCCCTTCGCCCTTCAACAGGCGACGTTCCCGGATGCCGGTGCGCTCGGTGATCCAGGCATCGCTGGTGTTGACCATCCTGGCGAGTTCGGCGTTGGTCAGCACGTAATCGGGCAGGTGCCCGTAGACGCCGGTGATAGCCGCACGATTGAGCGCCGGTTCAGCTGGACGGGGCGACGTAGCCATGCGCGATTACAAGGGGAAGGCGGACGATCGCGGCGTGCGGCGGATGCCCGCGCCGTCGGGTCGGCCACAATCGCGGCCGATCAGTCGAAAATGCAAGCCGGTCGCCATGTGCTGGGCCCCGCTACGCTGTCGATAGCACGTTTCCCGGATCGGGCAACCGGGCGGCGCGCGCCCGGCTGATGACGGCGAGCACCGTGTCCGCCGCCTTGGCGCTCGGCGCGGCGGCAAGGCCCATGACACCATCGAGCTTGCCGAACGCCTCCAATTGACGGCGCCGTTCCGCTGTATCGCCGAGCAAGGGAATGAGCGCATCGGCCAACGCCGGCGCCGTGCAGTCGCCTTGCAGGAACTCCGGCACGACATTCGTGCCGAGCACGAGGTTCGCCAGGATCACGCTGCGCACGCCGATTTCCGGGCGGACGAGCGCCCTGACCAGAGCGGCTTCGAGCGCGCCGATGCGATAGGCGCCGACCGTCGGCACGCCGGCGAGCGCAAGCTCGAGCGTCACGGTGCCCGAGGCCGCCAGCGCCGCCCGTGCTTGACGGAAGGCCGCGCGCTTTTCCGCGTGCTCGGCGGTGATGCGCGGCCGCACCGGCCAATCGGCCGTCGCCTGGCGCAGCCGCGCGGCCAGCGCGGGCACCGTCGGGATTACGAGCTCCAGGGCTGCGTACCTCTCCCGCACCAAACGGATCGCCGCCGCGAACGGCCCGATCAGGCGGCGGATTTCGCTCGGCCGGCTGCCCGGCAGCACCAGCACGACCGGGGGATCGGCCAAGCGGCGGCGTGCGTCCGCTTCGTTTGGGCGCAGCTCGGCGAGCTGCTCGCACAGCGGATGGCCGACATAGGTGCACGGCGGCCCGCCCAGGCGCGCGTGCACCTGCGGCTCGAACGGCAGTATCGCCAGGACATGGTCCACATAGGCGCGCATGGCGCGCGCGCGCCCGGGGCGCCAGGCCCATACCGAGGGCGACACATAGTCGATGATCGGAACGAGCGGCGCGGCGGCGCGCACGCGACGCGCGACCCGGTGCGTGAAGTCCGGGCTGTCGATGATGACGAGCGCGTCGGGTCGGGCTGCCGCCGTCGCGGTCGCCGCCGCGCGGATGCGCCGCAGGATCATCGGCAGACGTCTCGGGATCGCGGCGAATCCCATGATCGCAAGGTCGTCGATCGGAAACAGGCTGTTCAGTCCGGCCGCTGCCATGTCGTGCCCGCCGACGCCGGCAAAGCGGACCTTGCCGTCGCATCGCTCGGTCAGCGCCCGCATCAAGGCAGCGCCGAGCCGATCGCCGGATTCCTCGGCCGCCACAAGATGGATCGTGAGCATGTCCGGGAGACGTGAACCCATGGTGATGGCGCCAGGCGTCATGGCCCGCGCTCGTCGGGCGCGATGCCCGTTACAAAAATGCCGGCCGCATCGGCGGCGGCTGCGACCTCCGCGGGTTCCGCAACGATGGTCGCGCCGGCCATGACGGCGATCCCGGCAAGGCCTGCGCGCGCGGCGCCGGTTACGGTCGGCGGACCGATCGCCGGCAAATCGAACCGACTGTCCTGCGCGGGCTTCGGCATCTTCACCAGCGCGCCCGTCCCGATCGGCGAGCGGACGCGGCCCGCGCCGCGCAACTCGGCGATCCGCGCCAGCATCCGGTCGGTGCCTTCGGCGGCCTCGATCGCCAGCACGTGGTTTTGGGCGACGACGACCGCCTGACCGACGTCGAACGGACCGACCGCCGACAGCAACGCCACGCCGCGCTCGATGTCGGCACGATCGCGCGCGTCAGGTTCGCGGCGGCCGATCGCCCCCGCAGGCATCAGGATTTCCGGCGCGACTTCGTGCGCGCCCAAGAACCTGAACCCGCGCTTTTCGAGCAGCCGTGCGAGGCTCGAGAGCAGATGATTGTCGCCGCCGCGAAACATGCGGACGATGCTCGGCAACTCGCGCAAGGCCTCCCAGTCGAAGCGGATTTGCCGCAGTGCCGGCCGCAACACCGTGCCGATCATGACCACGTCCCGGCAACCCTCTGCGGCCGCTTGGCGGCGAAACGACCCATATCGTCCGATCTCGATGAAGTGGTGCGGATAGCCGGCAACCGTCCGCGGATCGACCCAACCGCGTACCGGAAACAACACGACGCGGCGGCCGCGACGCATGACCGCATCGGCGACCGCGAACGGCAGCGCGCCGCCGCCGCAGATGATGGCGAGCGGCCCCTCACCCGCGGCGGCCGGAACCGGAGTCGTCATGGCATCGGGCCGGCGGCGACCGTATCGCCCGCGCCGTGCCGGGCGACCGCCATCGTCAGCGGCCGCGCGCCGCCGGCGCGAATGAAATCGACGACCCGCGCGACGACGGGATGACCGGAGAACTCCCCGGCCACGTGCTCGACCCGCTCGCGGAAAGCCCCGGCGCCGAAGAACAGGATCTGGTAGGCCTGCCGCAGCCGCTGAACATCGGCGCGCGCGATACCGCGGCGGCGCAAGCCCACGACGTTGAGCCCGACCAGGTTTGCCAACGGGCCATGCGCGCACCCGAATGGAATGAGATCCGCCCGCACGCCGCTGAGCCCGACGATCATCGCGCCCTCGCCGATCCGCACGTGCTGGCGCACCGCCGCCTGCCCTCCGAACACCACGTGATCTCCGACGCTGACGTGCCCCGCGAGCACGACGTTGTTGGCAAAGATCACGTCGTTGCCGATCGTGCAATCGTGCGCGACGTGGGAGCCGACCATGAAAAAGCAGCGATCGCCCACCTCGGTCACGCCGCGATCGTCCTCGGTGCCGATGCTCATGGTGACGTTCTCGCGAATGTCGCAGTCCGCCCCGACCGTCAGCCGGGTCGGACCGCCGCGGTATTTGACCGATTGCGGCGGGGAACCGAGCGACGCGAATGGATGGATCACGGTGCGGGGACCGATCGACGTATGTCCCGTCAGGTGGACATGCGCTATCAGCCGGCAGCCGTCGCCGAGCACTACGTCCGGGCCGACGACGCAGTAGGGCCCGATTGTGACGTCGCGTCCGATCGAAGCGGCGTTGGCGACGCGGGCCGTGGGATCGATGGCGGCGACGCTCATTCGTCCACGAGCATGGCGCCGACTTCGGCTTCGGCAACGATCTGGCCGGCGACTTTCGCCTCGCCGCGAAACCACCACATGTTGTTGCGGCGCCTGATCTTGGACATGTGATACTCGATCGTGTCGCCCGGCACGACCGGACGGCGGAACTTTGCCTTGTCGACGGTGAGAAAAAACACCGCCTTCGGCCGCCCGCGTTTGCCGCGCGACCGGATGCACAGGACGCCCGCGGTCTGAGCCATGCCCTCGATCATGAGAACTCCCGGAAACACCGGCTGTCCGGGAAAATGACCGAGGAATTGCGGCTCGTTGGCGGTCACGTTCTTGATGCCGATGGCGACTTCGTCGCCCCGCATGCCGTAGATGCGGTCGACCATCAAGAACGGATAACGGTGCGGCAACGCAGCGAGGATCGCGGCGATATCCGCCGCCTCGAGGGTGGTATTGACGTCGTTCATCCCCCCGTCCTTTGGCTGCCGTCCGGTTGTCACAAATCCGTGCGGGCGCCGTATTGTGGCCGACCGGCAAGAAGTTGTCGATCTTCACACCGGTGCCGACGGGCCAACCGAGGCCATGTCCGGCGCATCCTGCGGACGGTCAGGGCGGTCAGGCGAGAACGGATCGGGCTCGATCATGCCGGCCCTTCGCGCTCAGGCGAACTAAAATTTCGTCCCGCCGCCGAATCGAAACTGCTGGTCGATGTCGTAGTTTTGTTGGGTCAGCGCTATGGCGTAGTCGAACCGCAGCGGGCCGAATGGCGAGTCCCAAATCAATCCGACGCCGACCGACGAGCGCAGGCGCAACGCGTTGGTATCGGCGAGCTGGATCGATTGCCCGAAGAACTGCGGGAACGTCGTCGGGCCGGTATAGTTCCACACGTTGCCGGCGTCGGCATACGCAGCCACCCGCATGCCGACGTCCTTCGGCAGATTGGGTATCGGCGTCTGCAGCTCCACCGATGCGCCCCAGTACATCGTGCCGCCGACGTTGTCGTTCGTCGTGCCGAACGTCAGGTCGCGCGGACCGAAGCCGTTGGGGGCGAAGCCGCGAACCAGCCATGGACCGCCGAAGAAGTTGTCGAGCATCCGCACCTGCTGCCCGCCCCATGACTCGACGTTGCCGGCCTGAAGGTGAAAAATTGCCACCAAGTCGGGCAGCAGCTCGTGGTAGAAGCGGCCGTCGACCGTGGATTTGATGAAGTTGACGTCGCCGCCGAGGCCGGCAACGTCCTGCTTGAACTCGATGAACATGCCGCTGGTCGGATATTTGGGCAGGTTGAGCGTGTTGTAGATCAGCGAATAGCCCGGCATCGAAACCCAGGTCGGTCCCGCGAGCGCAGCCTGTTTGACCGCGAGCGACGCCTCGCCGTCCTGATAGCAGTTCACCTGCACGGCGCCGGCGGGAGGCGTCAGGGCCGGATTCGATCCCACCAGGTTCGGCGTCGGGAACGTGTTTACGAAGTCGGGATTTATGTTGTTACAATTGTCGAGGATCGGATTGAGGGTGATGGACTGATTGTAGAGCGAATAGCGCACCTGCACGCCGAAATCTTCGCGCAGCGGAACGCCAAGACGCGTGGAGAACCCGTAGGTCGTGGTGCCGTACGACGCATAGGTGTACGGAATCGTTTGCCGGGCGAAAAGGTCGATGCCGAAATTCAGCCGCTGGTCGAGAAAATATGGCTCCGCGAAGGATACCGTGAAGCCCTTGGCGTATTGGCCGTAAGTGACCGAGGCCTTGGCGTATTGGCCGCGGCCGAGCAGGTTGCGCTCGCCGATGCTCACCTCGGCGAGGAAGCCGTCGGAAGTCGAGTAGCCGCCGGAGACCGAGAACTCGCCGGTCGACTGCTCCTCGACGTCGACGTTGATCACCACCCGATCGGGCGCCGAGCCCGGCTCGTTGCTGATCTTCACGGTCTTGAAGTAGCCAAGCCCCTTCAGCCGCCGCTCGGCGCGGTCGACCAGCACCTTGTTGAAGGCGTCGCCCTCCGCGATGTCGAACTCGCGCCGGATCACGTAGTCGCGCGTGCGC
>DASZJC010000367.1:0-6315 GCA_035948495.1 Xanthobacteraceae bacterium
GGGTTGGGCGCGGATCTCGATCACGTGCATGACGGCGACGCCGATCATGATCACGATCACGTCGAGACCGACGGGCCGCTCGAGGACAATCCGCTGTGGCAGCAGGACCACGTGTCGCTGGTGAGCGTCGGCATCGACATCGGCTCGGCGGGGACGCAGGTCATCTTTTCCCGCCTCAACCTGCGCCGCCTCGGCGAGGATTTGTCGAGCCGCTACTACGTCGTCTCGCGCGAGACCCTGCACCAGTCGCCGGTGTCGCTCACCC
Source organism: Xanthobacteraceae bacterium (assembly GCA_035948495.1). Taxonomy (GTDB): domain Bacteria; phylum Pseudomonadota; class Alphaproteobacteria; order Rhizobiales; family Xanthobacteraceae; genus AP-16. The sequence goes on from DASZJC010000367.1 coordinate 266, forward strand.
CTTACCGCAGCGAGGAACGCATCGACGATTCGGCGCTCGCGACGATCATCGATCAGGCCTATGCGGCCGCGCGGCTGCACCCCGACAACGTCGACGCCGGCGTCGTGATCCTGACCGGGGAGGCGTTGCGCCGCGAGAATGCCGAGGCCATCGCCGGCGTGCTCGCCGAGGAGGGCGGCGAGTTCGTCTGTGCGAGCGCGGGGCATCACATGGAGGCGATGCTCGCGGCCTACGGCTCGGGCGCCGCCCGCGCCTCGCACGACGCGGCGCAGCGCATCCTCAACATCGACATCGGCGGCGGCACCACCAAGCTCGCGCTGGTCGACGACGGGCGCGTGGTCGCGACCGCGGCGGTGCATATCGGCGGCCGCCTGATGGCGATCGACGGCAGCGGCCGCATCGTGCGGCTCGATCCCGCCGGCCGGGAGCACGCCGCGGCGGCCGGATTCTCCTGGAACCGGGGCGACGTCGCGGCGCCGGCGGCGATGGACGCGGTCGCCGAAAGCATGGCCGACGCCCTCGTCGCCGCGATCAAGGCGCGCCCGCTGCCGTCCGCGACCGCGCGGCTCTATCTGACCGAGCCGATCGCCGATCTCGGCCGCATCGACGGCATCATGGTCTCGGGCGGCGTCGCCGAATACGTCTATGGGCGCGAGGAGCATGACTTCGGCGACATGGGGCTACGGCTCGGTCGGGCGGTCCGGCGGCGCATCGACGCCGGCGCGCTGGGGTGGCCGCTGTTGCCGGCGGGCGAATGCATCCGCGCGACCGCGCTCGGCGCGTCGCAGTACAGCGTCCAGCTCAGCGGCAACACCAGCTATATTTCGAGCCCGGGCGCGCTGCTGCCGCGGCGGAACCTGCAGGTGATCCAGCCGCCCTACCGGTGCGAGGAGACGATCGAGCCCGACGAGCTCGCCGCCGCCATCCGCGCGCATTTGACCGCCTTCGACGTGGCGGCGGACGCGCGCGAGGTGGCGCTGGCGTTGCGCTGGCGCGGGGCGCCCTCGTACGAGCGCATCGCGGCCTTTGCGCGCGGCATCGTCGCCGGCCTCGCCGACGCCGTCGCCGCCGGCCGGCCGCTCTACGTCATGCTCGACGGCGACGTGGCGCAGACGCTCGGCGCGATCCTGCGCGAGGAGCTGCATGTCGCGAGCGACATCCTGGTGATCGACGGGGTGGTCCTGTGGGATTTCGATTACATCGACCTCGGGCGCATCCGCATGCCGTCGCAGACCGTCCCGGTCACCATCAAGTCGCTCGTGTTCAGCGAGGACCCGCGCCGCCCGCACGCGCACCCGCACGGCCCTCATCACCACCATTCTCATCACCCCGGCGGGCACCATCATCATCACGGCGACGATGGCGTTTGATTGACCTTGCTCCGAGCGCAATGATAGCGTCGGCGAAAAGCGCGCCGGACCGCCGTTCCTCATAAAACAACGCAGCCGCGCGCGGCCCGAGGACATCAGCGATGCATGCCGCCGGCTGGCAATCCGACGTGCCGATCGCCCGGCGGATGCCGCTGCCGCGCGTCGACGGCAAGTGGATCGTCATCGGCCTCTGCGTCGCGCTCGTCGCCTGGCTGGCGCTGGTTCCGCTCGTCTTCCTGCTGTGGCAGAGCTTCCTGACGCCGCAGACCGCGACGGCGCCGGCGCGGGTCACGCTGGAGAACTACCACGCCGCCTACGCGAGCGGCGAGACGGTCCGCCTGCTCGCCAATTCCCTGCGCTTCGCCGTCGGCGCCGCCGCCCTTTCTTTTGTGCTCGGCACCGCCTTCGCCTGGATCAACGAGCGCACCAACACGCCGTTCAAATCGCTGTTCCTGGCGTTGGCGATCATCCCCCTGGTGATCCCCAGCATCCTGTTCACCGTGGCGTGGATCCTGCTGGCGAGCCCGAAGATCGGCATCGTCAACCTGGTGCTGCAATCCTGGTCCGGATCGGGGGCCGCCTTCGTCGACATTTATTCGATCGGCGGCATGATCTGGGTCGACGGACTGCACTATTCGCCCATGGCCTTCCTGCTGATGACGGCGGCGTTCCGCTCGATGGATCCTTCCCTCGAGGAAGCCGCGCTGATGAGCGGCGCGAGCGTGTTGCAGGTCGCTCGGCGGATCACCTTGAAGCTCGCCTGGCCGGCGGCGGCGGCCGCGCTGCTGATCCTGTTCGTACGCGCGATCGAATCCTTCGAGGTGCCGGCGCTGCTCGGGCTGCCGGCCGGCATCGAGGTCTACACCTCGTCGATCTATCAGGCGGTCAACAAATATCCGAGCGAGGTCGGCCTCGCCAGCGCCTACGCGGTCACGCTGCTCCTGATCGCCTCGCTGTGCGTCTTCGCCCAGTCGCGGCTCTCGACGCAAGGGACGCGGTTCGCGACCGTGACCGGCAAGGGTTTCCGCCCGCGCGTCGTCGACATCGGCAAATGGCGTTATCTCGCGGCCGCGCTGTTCATGCTCTATTTCGCCGTCGTCGTCGTGCTGCCGTTCCTGGTGCTGGCATGGTCGTCGCTGCAGAAGTTCTACAGCGCTCCGTCGCTGGCGGCGGCGAAGAACCTGAGCTTCGCCGCCTACGTCAACGTCCTCGCCTACCCGGGGTTCGGCACGGCGGTATGGAACAGCGTGCTGCTTTCGCTCGGCACCGCCACGCTCGTCATGCTGGTCACCTCGGTCATCTGCTGGATCGCGGTCAGGACCAGGACGCCCGGGCGCCTGCTGCTCGACAACCTCGCCTCGCTGCCGCTGGCGGTGCCCGGGCTCGTGCTCGGCCTTGCCATCATGGTGTGCTATCTCAGCGTGGACATCGGCATCTACGGCACGCTGTGGATCATGTTCATCGCCTATGTGACGCGGTTCCTGCCCTACGGCATGCGCTACGCGACCACCTCGATGCTGCAGATCCACAAGGAGCTGGAGGAATCCGCGGCCATGAGCGGCGCCTCGTGGAGCATGACATTTCGGCGCATCATCGTGCCGCTGCTCAAGCCCGGGCTGATCGCCGGCTGGATCTACGTGGTGATCGTATCCGTGCGGGAACTGTCCAGCTCGATCCTGCTTTACAGCCCGGGAACCGAGGTGGTCTCGATCATGATCTGGGAGCTGTGGCAGAACGGGCAATACGTCGAACTCTCGGCCCTCGGCGTCATGCTGATCGGCGTGCTGTTCTGCCTCGTCATGCTGGCCCAGTTCGCCGGCAGGAAGTTCGGAATCGTGGAAGCGTGATTTATTGATGGACGGAGGACGGCGTGCTCGGCGTGCGGTCGCTTGACGTGGACTATCCGGCCGAGGGCGGACGCACCGTCCAGGCCGCCCGCGACGTGAGCTTCGACGTGCCGCGCGGCGCGCTGTTCACCCTGCTCGGCCCCAGCGGCTGCGGCAAGACCACGACGCTGCGCGCCATCGCCGGCCTCGAGCGGCCGCACCGCGGCGAGATCGAGGCGGACGGGCGCATCGTCTATTCCGCGGCGAAGGGCGTCTTCGTGGCGCCGAACCGGCGCAACTTCGGCATGGTGTTCCAGTCCTACGCCATCTGGCCGCACATGAACGTGTTCCAGAACGCGGCGTTTCCGCTCGAGGTCGGCCGCCGCCGCCTCGGCCGCAAGGAGATCGAGGCAAAGGTCATGCGCGTGCTCGGCGCGGTCGCTCTCGATCACCTCGCCGACCGCGCGGCGACCAAGCTGTCCGGCGGCCAGCAGCAGCGCCTGGCCCTGGCGCGGGCGCTGGTGATGGAACCGACCCTGCTCCTGCTCGACGAGCCGCTGTCCAACCTCGATGCCAAGCTGCGCGAGCGCATGCGCTTCGAGCTCAAGCGGCTGCAACGCGAGTTGCGGATCACCACCGTCTACGTCACCCATGACCAGAGCGAGGCGCTGGCGCTGTCGCACGAGATCGCCGTGATGAACGAGGGCCGCATCGTGCAGATCGGATCGCCGTCCGACATCTACCAACGGCCGTGCGACCGCTTCGTCGCCGATTTCATCGGCATGACCAACCTGTTCGACGCCGCCGTCATCGCCGCGGACGCGCGCACCGGGCGTTGCCGCGTCGGCACCGCGCTCGGCGAGCTGCAGGCGCAGGGCGACGGCGGTTTGAGCCGCAACGATACCGTGGTGGTCTCGGTGCGGCCCGAGGACGTGGAGCTGTTCGAACAGCCGCCGGAACGCGCCGACGGCGACAACCTGTGCCGCGGCACCATCGACGCCAAGGTCTTCCTCGGCGACACCTTCGATTTCCAGGTCAAGGTCGGCGACCGCATGCTGCTCGCGCGCGCGCATCCGTCGCTGCGCGCCCCGGTCGGCGCCACCATCCACCTTCGCATCAAGGCGGAGAAGTGCATCGCCATTGCCGACACCGCGGCGCCGGCCCGACCCGCCGACCCCATCGCGGCGCCGCCGCCAAAAGATTAGAGCATGTCCCGTTCCTTCGGGATCGGGCCATGCTCTAGAAGTTATGAATGGCGCATGTTCTTGTCGGCGAACCGGTACCCACTTCGCCGGAACATGCGCTAGCCAGGGAGACCCGGATGATCAAGGACGCCGTCGTTTCGCCGGAGCTGGCGAAGAAGTTCGCCACCGAGAAGGACACGCCGTACCTGCGTTGGGTGCGCGGCGAGGGCCTCGACATCATCGGTGCGCATTACGTGCCGAACCTGCACACGGTCGAGCTGAAACCCTGGCCGCGGCGCGGCGGCGCCGGCGTCTTCATCAATCACGAGGCCTCGCGCACCTCCAACGACTGCTACGTCTGCGAAATCCCGGCGGGCGGAAAGCTCGCGCCGCAGCGCCAGCTCTACGAGGAGATGATCCTGGTGCTCGACGGCCGCGGCTCGACCGCGGTATGGAACGACGCGGGCGCCCGCGTCACGTTCGAATGGAAGGCCGGCGCGCTGTTCGCCATCCCGCTCAATGCCTGGCACCAGCATTTCAACGGCGCCGGCCGCGCGCCGGCGCGCTACGTGGCGGTGACCAACGCGCCGTCGGTGATCAATCTCTACGAGGAGCCCGCGTTCGTCTTCAACACCCGCTACGACTTCAAGGGCCGCTTTTCCGGCGAGCCCGATTATTTCGCCGCCAAGGGCGAGCAGAAGGGCCTGCTGCTGGAGACGAACTTCGTCGCCGACGCGGTCAACCTGCCGCTGATCAGCGCCAAGGAGCGCGGCGCCGGCGGCGGCCATATCCGCTTCAACATGGCCAAGGGCTCGATGAACAGCCACATTTCCCAGTTCCCGGTCGGCACCTACAAGAAGGCGCATGCGCACGGGCCCGGCGCCCACGTGATCATCCTCAACGGCGACGGCTACACGCTGATGTGGCCGGAGGGCGACGAGCCGCGCCGCTACGACTGGCAGGTCGGCGCGATGATCGTGCCGCCGAACATGTGGTTCCATCAGCACTTCAACACCGGGACGACGCCGGCGCGCTACCTCGCCTTCAAGCACGAGGGCGTCGCCATCCGCAACGCGCAAGGGGTGCCGAAGGCGTGGATCAGCCGGCGCCTAGGCGGCGACCAGATCGACTACGTGGACGAGAAGCCGGCGATCCGCCGCGTGTTCGCCGATGCCCTCGCCAGCCACGGCCTCACGTCGCGCATGGACCGCGCCTACGAGGCGGAGCGGCGGGAGGAAACGGCGAATAGCGAAGCGGGCGAATAGCGAAAGAAGCGAATAGCGAATAGCGAGTAGCGAGGGGTTGAAAGCGGCAAACAGGTACGCGCTGCGAGAGAAGCGGTGACTTATCCTCGTCATCGCCCGCGAAGGCGGGCGATCCAGTACTCCGTGAGCTATCAAACAAACTGCCTGCACTGTGGCTACTGGATGCCCCGCTTGCGCGGGGCATGACGAGTCGGAGACTAGGGCCCTAACCCCGACAATCCCGAGGAACCCAATGGCCGACGCACATCACGGAAGCCGCATCGACGTGCATCATCATTTCTATTCGCCGGAGTATCTCGCGGTGATGGGCGAGATGGGAAAACGCCCGATCGTGCGCGATTGGACGGTCGGGCGCAGCCTGGAAGAAATGGACAAGAACGGCATCGCCTCGGCGGTGCTGTCGCT
>DASZJC010000368.1:0-9095 GCA_035948495.1 Xanthobacteraceae bacterium
CGTCGACCGGTTTCCATGCACCGCGGATCGGCGGCTGCCTGCCCACCGGGTTCCGCATGAAGTTTGACGGCGTCAGCCGCGAACCCCCGGGCATTTCACGCCGCGGGCGCGGGCCCCCGGGGTCATCCGGGCTACAAGTACGACGGCACGCGCAACACGCCGTCATTGCGAGCCAACGGGCCCGGCCCGAAGTGGCCGGCCCGATGACAGGCTCCGCGAAGCAATCCAGAGCAACGCGCGCGGTGGCCGTCGCCACTGGATTGCTTCGTCGCCCTTCGGGCTCCTCGCAATGACGGCTACGCCGTCACTTCCCGGGAATCTTGTCGTCGATGCCCTTGACGTAGAAGTTCATGCCGAGGATCTGCTCGTCGGCGAGGCGGGTGCCGCCCTTGCACTCGACCGTCGTGCCGTCCTGGGCGACCACCGGACACTTGAACGGATGCAACGTGCCGGACTTGATGGCGGCTTGCGTATCCATCGCCATCTTCTTCACGTCGTCAGGCATGTTGGTATAGGGCGCCATCACCACCATTCCCGAATCCAACCCACCCCAGGTGTCTTCGGACTTCCACTTGCCGTCGAGCGCCGCTTGGGCGCGCCTGGTATAATAGTCGCCCCAGTAGTCGGTATCGGCGGTGAGCTGGGCTTTTGGCCCGAACTTGATCATGTCGGACGATTGGCCGAAGGAGTGGATGCCGCGCTGCTCCGCGATCTGCGTGGCGGCCGGCGAATCGGTGTGCTGCGTCAGGATATCGGCGCCCTGATCGACGAGCGTCTTGGCGGCGTCGGCTTCCTTGCCCGGATCGAACCAGGAGTTCACCCAGATGATCTTCATCTTCATGTTCGGGTTGATCGACTGTGCGCCAAGCATCGTCGCGTTGATGTTGGAGATGACCTCGGGGATCGGAAACGAGACGATGTAGCCGATCACGCCGGTCTTCGACATCTTGGCCGCAATCTGGCCCTGGATGTAGCGCCCTTCATAGAAGCGGGCGGCATAGGTGCTCAAGTTCTTCGCGCGCTTGAATCCGGTGGCGTGTTCGAACAACACGTTCGGATATTTGTTGGCCACTTTCAGCGTGGCTTCCATGAAGCCGAACGAGGTGGTGAAGATAAGCTTGTGGCCGGTGCGCGCCAGCTGCTCGATCGAGCGTTCGGCGTCGGGGCCCTCGGGAACGTTCTCTAGAAAGGTCGACTCGACCTTGTCGCCGAGCGCCTTTTCCATGGCCTTGCGGCCGACGTCGTGCTGGTAACTCCAGCCGAGATCGCCGATCGGTCCCGTATAGATGAAGCCGACTTTCAGCTTATCGGCGGCGTACGCGTGGAATGTTATCGCGGCAAGCGCAAGAACCGCAGCCGCGGCAACGATGTTCCATTTTCTCATGATCCTACTCCGGGTTGGTAGTCGCAGCGAGTTCGATACCTTAGCGGTCGGGCACGAAGACCAGACCGAGCGACGCAGGGGCGGCAGACCCGGCGCTGCCGCGCGTACGGGAAATCAACACGAGAACGATGACCGTGGCAAGATAGGGCGACGAGTTCATCAGCTGCTGGGGTACGCCGAGTTGGAGCGGTTGCAAAGCCAGCCCCAGGATGCTCACGGCTCCGAACAGGTAGGCGCCGGCGACCAGGCGGCCGGGCCGCCAGGAGGCGAAAACCACCAGCGCCAGCGCGATCCAGCCGCGTCCCGCGGTCATGCCCGGGATGAAAAACGGGGTATAGGCAAGCGACAGAAACGCGCCGCCGAGCCCGGCGCAGGCGCCACCGAACAGCACGGCCAGCATCCGTATCCTGAGCACCGGATAGCCCAGTGCATGCGCCGAGGTATGGTTGTCGCCGACAGCGCGCAGCACAAGCCCGGGGCGGGTGCGGTATAGGAATAGCCACATGGCGATAATCAGCGCGATCGAAAAGTACACGAACGCGTCCTCACCGAACAAGATTCGCCCGATCACGGGCAGATCAGTGAGTATTGGCAGATAAAGCCGCGGCGCCTGCACAATCTGAACCCCGACAAAGCCCGCGCCGATCAGTCCCGAGAGGCCGACGCCGAGGATGGTGAGCGCCAAACCGGCCGCGACCTGGTTCACCGCAAGCCCGAGCGTGAGGATGGCGAAAACCGCCGACAACGCGGCGCCGGCCAGGATGCCGCAAAGCGCGCCAATCAGCGTCGAGCCCGACATGTAGGCGCCGGCGAACCCACAGGCGGCGCCCATGATCATCATCCCTTCGATGCCAAGATTGAGCACTCCCGAACGCTCGACCACCAATTCACCGGACGCCGCCAGCAACAGCGGCGTCGAGGCTGTGATCACCGTCAGGATAAAGCTGACCGAGAATATCAGTTTGAAGATCTCAATGAGAGCGTCAACCATGGGCATGCACCGGTTTGCGCACGGTTCGCAGCAGGCGGATGCGATAGATAATCAGCGAATCGCAGGCCAGCACGTAGAACAACAGGATGCCCTGGAACACCTTGGTGAGATCGAGCGGCACCTTCATGGAGATTTGCGCCTCTTCGCCGCCAATGAAAGTCAGCGCGAGAAATAACCCGGCGATCAGGATGCCGATCGGATTGAGCCGTCCGAGAAAGGCTACGATGATGGCGGTGAAGCCGTAGCCCGGCGAGATGTTGGGCTGCAGATGTCCCACCGGCCCAGCCACTTCGATAATGCCGGCGAGTCCGGCGAGCGCGCCGGAAACGGCAAAGGTGAGGTAGACCAGATTGTCCGAATTGAATCCGGAAAAGCGCGCCGCCCGCGGCGCCGCTCCGACCAGCCGGATTTCAAATCCCATGATCATGCGGCCCAAGAGCACCGTCGCCAGCATGACGACGACAAGGGCGATGACCGCGCCGCCATGCATCCGGCCACCTTCGATGAAAGTCGGCACCGTGGCGACCGGATCGAATTCCGCCGTGGTGGGAAAATTCAGACCCTTGGGATCGCGCCATGGGCCGCGCACCAGATAGTCCATGCCGAGGTCGGCGACATACACCAGCATCAAGCTGGTAAGGATTTCGCTGGCGCCGAAACGCACCCTGCAAAGCGCCGGAATGAGGGCGTAGAGAGCGCCGCCGATCGCGCCCAGGAGCAGCATGACCGGCAGCACCCAAGAACCGGCGTCGGTGCCGTTGGTGCGCACGGCAAGCCAGCTTCCGCATACGGCGCCGACGATAAACTGTCCCTCGGCGCCGATGTTCCAGATGTTGGCGATGTAGCAGAGCGACAGGCCAACCGCGATCATCACCAACGGCGTCGCCTTCACCGCGATCTCCTGCAGCGAATAGCTGTCGGTGAGCGGGTCAATAAAATAAACGATAAGCGCGGCGATCGGATTCTTGCCCATGATCGCGAACAGGATCCCGACGGTGACCAGCGTCAGCGCGACGGCGATCAGCGGTGAGGCGATCGCAATCGCTGTAGAGCGCTCCGCGCGCCGTTCAAGCACCAACTGCATGCTTTGCCCCGTGCTCGTCCGCCGGCCGCTCGGCGTTCGCGCCGCCCATCAGCAATCCGAGCCTCTCGCGCGTCGCCTCAGCCGCGCTCAGCGGCGCCGACAGCCTGCCGTGGAACATCACCGCAATGCGGTCGGCAATCTCGGCAAGCTCGTCGAGATCCTGGCTGACGACCAACACCGCAGTGCCGCGGGCGGCAAGATCGATCAGCGCCTGGCGAATGGTTGCCGCAGCGCCGGCATCGACGCCCCAGGTCGGCTGGCTCACCACCAGGACGCCCGGCTCGCGCAGGATTTCCCGGCCAACGATGAATTTCTGCAAATTGCCGCCCGAGAGACTCACCGCTTCCGGATCGCGCTTGGCCTTGCGCACGTCGAACGCCTGCGTGGTGCGGTCGACGGCGGCAAGCGTTGCCGGCTTGTTGACAAAGCCTTTGTTGACCATGCCGCTCGCCGCGTGGCCGGTGAGGAGCGCGTTCTCGGACAATTTCATCCGCGGTGCGGTACCGTGGCCGAGCCGTTCCTCCGGTACGAAGGCCGCGCCCAACCGGCGCCGATCGGTGACGGACAGGGATCCGGCCGGACGATGGTCGATGAGGATGGACTTCGCGTCCTCGACCAGGCGTTCGCCCGACAGCGCGGCGAACAGCTCGTCTTGACCGTTACCGGAGACTCCCGCGATGCCGACAATCTCGCCGCCCCGCACCTCGAGCGACACCTCCTCGAGGTGCGTGCCATGCGGATCGTCCGGCTCCAGCGAAAGCTTGTGGATGACGAGCCTCGGCACCGACACGCCGCGGCCTGACACCGCCTTCACCTCGCCGATGTCGGCGCCGACCATCATGCGGGCGAGCGAGGCGGCGGTCTCGCGGCGCGGATCGCAGGTCGCGACCTTCTTGCCGGCGCGCAGGATCGTCGCGGTGTCGCACAGCCGCTTCACCTCGTCGAGTTTGTGGCTGATGTAGAGGATGGTGCGCCCCTCGCCCTTGAGCCGCTCCAGCACGACGAAGAGCTGATCGGCCTCCTGCGGCGTGAGCACCGACGTCGGCTCGTCGAGGATCAGGAGCTTGGGATTTTGCATGAGCGCGCGCACGATCTCGATGCGTTGCCGCTCGCCGACCGACAGCTGCCAGACCTCGCGCTTGGGATCGAGCGGCAGCCCGTAGGCGCGCGACAGCTCGGCGAGCCGCGCGGACACCGCGAAGAACGATTCGCTCCGCGGCAGCCCGAGCACGACGTTCTCGGCGACGGTGAGGTTCTCGAACAGCGAGAAATGCTGCAACACCATGGCGATGCCGAGCGCGCGCGCCTGCGACGGCCCGTTGAGCTCGACCTTTTGCCCCATCCAGCGCAGTTCCCCGCCGCTCGGCTGGATCAGGCCGTAGATGATTTTCACCAGGGTCGATTTGCCGGCGCCGTTCTCGCCCAGCAGGGCGTGGATTTCCGCCGGCCACAGCTCGAGGTCGATGGCGTCGTTCGCCAGCAAGGTCCCGAACCGTTTGCTGATGCCGACGGCCTGCAGCAACGGCTGGCGCGACGGAACGTCCACCTGGGAGGAGCGCTCAAGCATACCCGGCGTCGTCCGTGCGGGAGAGATCGCGCGGGAGCTGCCGATCGCGCGCCGCGGCGTCGCGTCGGATCAACAGTTGGGCCGCGGTCGCCGCCGCGATCGCGGCGGGCGCCTTGTCGCGGATTTCGGCGAGCCCGATCGGGCAGATCAGACGGTCGATCGCGTCGCGCGCGATGCCGATCTTGGTCATGGCGGCGGCGAAGCGGGCCCGCTTGGTCGCGCTGCCGATCAGGCCGACGTAGGGGAAACGGTCGGCTTTGAGCGCCGCGGCGACGAGGTCGAGGTCGAGCGCGTGGCTGTGGGTCATCACCGCGATGAACGCCTCGGCCGGCGCGCGCTCGATGAAGCGGGCCGGCTCGGCGTCGATGAAACAGTTCGCGTTGGCGGGAACGTGATCCGGGAATGCGCCGGGGCGCGGATCGATCCAGGTCACGGCAAACGGCAGCGGCGCGAGCGCGAGCACCAGGCTGCGCCCGACGTGGCCGGCCCCGAACAGATAAAGCGGGGTCGCGCCGGAGCCGAACCGCTCGACCACGCGGCCGTCGGCAAGCCGGGCGTAAGGCGCGCCGGGCGCGTCCGCGATATCATCGCCGGCAGCGGCCGGGCGGCGCACCGGCCGCTCGCCGCCGGTCGTCGCGATCGTGACCAGCATGCCGCTGCGTTCGGCGGCCGCGAGCGGCGCCACCATGGCGCGGTCGCCGGCATCGAACCGCTCGATCAGCACGCTCACCCGCCCGCCGCAACACTGGCCGAGGTCGGGCCCGAGCGATTTCCTGAGACGGCGGACGGCGCCCGCCTGCGGATGCGCCAGCAGCGCTTGCGCCTCGGCGAGCGCGATCCATTCGAGCGTTCCGCCGCCGATGGTGCCGGAGAACCCGCCGTCGGGGCGCACCACCATGCGGGCGCCCGCCTCGCGCGGGCTCGAGCCGCGCACCTCGGCGAGCGTGACAAGGGCAGCGGCGCCGTGCTCGGCGATGAAGCGCTCGATCGTGGGCCAGACGGGCGGCAAGGGCGGCTCCGATCCGTAGGGTGGGCAAAGGCGCGAAGCGCCGTGCCCACGCGGATACATGATCAAACACGCGTGGGCACGCCGGCTTCGCCGGCTTTGCCCACCCTACAAACATGCTGCGTCACCTGACCGATAGCATGCAAGATCGATTCCGCGGTCGCCGGGGCGTCGAGGGGCACCGGCTTGCCCGGGGCAAGGCTGTGGACGGCGTCGGCGATAGCGGCAAACACGGCGATCGCCAGCATCAGCGGCGGCTCGCCCACGGCTTTCGACCGGTAGATGGTCGGCTCGCGATTGGCGCCGTCGAAGAGCGCGACGCGGAAATCGGCCGGAACGTCCGAGGCGCAGGGTATCTTGTAGGTCGAGGGCGCGTGGGTGAGCAGCCGTCCCTCGGCGTCGAACACCAGCTCCTCGCAGGTGAGCCAGCCCATGCCCTGCACGAAGCCGCCCTCGATCTGGCCGATGTCGATCGCCGGATTGAGCGAGCGCCCGACGTCGTGGAGGATGTCGACGCGCTCGACCTTCATCTCGCCGGTCAGGGTATCGATCAGCACCTCGGCGCAGGCGGCCCCGTAGCTGAAATAGAAGAACGGGCGCCCTTTGCCCTTGGCGGCGTCCCAGTGGATCTTGGGGGTGCGATAGAAGCCGGTCGAGGAGAGCGAAATGCGCGCCAGATAGGCCTGCCGCACCAGGTCGGCGAACGGCATCGCGGTGTTGTTCACGAACACCTGATTCTCGCGGAACGCAATGCGCTCCGGCTCGACCGCGAATTTCTCCGCCGCGAACGCGACGAGCCGCGCCTTGATGGCGCCGGCCGCGGCCTGCGCCGCCATGCCGTTGAGATCGGACCCGGACGAGGCGGCGGTCGCCGAGGTGTTGGGAACCTTGGCGGTGGTCGTCGCGGTGATCTGCACGCGGTCGAGGTCGACGCCGAACTCCTCCGCCACCACCTGGGCGACCTTGACCAACAGGCCCTGCCCCATTTCGGTGCCGCCGTGATTGAGGTGGATCGAGCCGTCCTGATAGACGTGAACGAGCGCGCCCGCCTGGTTGAGGTGAAGCGTGTTGAAGGCGATGCCGAACTTCACCGGCGTGAGCGCGAGGCCGCGCTTGAGCGTCGGGCTCCGCGCATTGAACGCCGCAATGGCGGCGCGGCGCGCGCGATAATCGGACGAGCGTTCCAGCTCCTCGATCAGCTCCGGCAGGATGTTGTCGGTCACGCGCATGCCGTACGGCGTCTCGTCCCGCCCCTCGCCGTAGAGGTTGCGCTTGCGCACGTCGAGCGGATCGAGCCCGAGGGTCCAGGCGATCGCGTCGATCACCCGCTCGATCGCCATCATGCCCTGCGGGCCGCCGAAGCCGCGGAACGCGGTGTTCGACACGGTGTGGGTCTTCATGCGCCGGGTGACGATGTTCGCGGCGGGCAGGAAATACGCGTTGTCCGCGTGGAACAGGGCGCGGTCGTTGATGGCGCCGGACAGATCGACCGAATAGCCGCAGCGCGAGGCCATATCGATCTCGACCGCGGTCAGGCTGCCGTCACGATCGAAACCGGCCCGGTAGTCGGCGCGGAAGTCGTGGCGCTTGCCGGTCATGGTCATGTCGTCGTCGCGATCGAGGCGGAGCTTGCACGGCCGGCCGGTCACGCGCGCGGCGAGCGCGGCGAGCGCCGCCCATTGCGCCGCCTGGGTCTCCTTGCCGCCGAAGGCGCCGCCCATGCGGCGCACCTCGACGGTGACGGCCGCATTGGGCACGCCGAGCGCATGCGCGATGATGTGCTGCAGCTCGCTCGGATGCTGGCTCGAGGAATAGATCAGCATCTCGTTTTCGCCCGGCACGGCGAACGCGACCTGTCCTTCGAGATAAAAGTGCTCCTGGCCGCCGATGCGCAAGGTGCCGGCGACCTGCCGTTCGCTGGCGGCGAGCGCCGCCGCGGCGTCGCCGGCGGTGAAGGCGCGGTCGGGGAGCACGCGCGATCCGGCCGCCAGCGCCGCGTCGAGCGTGACCAGCGGCGGCGCGGCATCGATCTCGATGCGGGCAAGCCGCGCGGCACGGCGCGCCGCGTCGCGGGTTTCCGCCACGACCGCAAACAGCACCTGGCCGTGGAACTCGACGGCGCCGTCGGCGAACATCGGATCGTCGCCCGCGATCGGGCTCACGTCGTTCTTGCCCGGGACGTCGCGCGCGGTCAGCACGGCGACGACGCCGGGCGCGGCGCGAACGGCGGCAAGGTCGAGCGTCCTGACGCGTCCGCGGGCGGCGGGCGCGCCGCCGACCGCGAGGTGCAGCGTGCCCACCGGCTCGCGCATGTCGTCGACATAGATCGCGCTGCCGCGTACGTGTCCGATCGCGGAATCATGGGGCGTCGCAACCCGCACCACCCGCAGCGGCGGTTCGCTCGCAAGCTCAGGAAGCGGCCGCATGGGCGTCCTCGCGGATGCCGGCAACGCGGGTGTGACGCGTCGCCGTTCCGGACATCTCGGTGAGCGCCTTGCGCAGCAGCGCCTGCGCCACCTCGCGGCGATAGCCGGCGCTCGCGCGCTGATCGGAGATGGGCGAGAAGTCTTCGGCAAGCGCGGCAATGGCCGGCCGCCAAGTGGCGGGATCGCGAAGATCGATCCCGCACAAGGCAATCTCGGCGGCCCGTGCCCGCTTCGGCGTCGCCGCCATGCCGCCGAAGGCGACGCGCGCCGCCGCGACGCGCGCCGCGTCGAGGCCGAGCTTGAACGCGCCCATGACGGCGGAAATATCCTGGTCGAAGCGCTTCGACACCTTGTAGCAGCGGAAGCGCTCGTTGGCCGCGAGCCGGGGCACGCGGGCCGAGCGGACGAACTCGCCGGGCGCTCGGTCCTGCTTGCCATAACCGATGAAGAAGTCCTCGAGCGGCATGGTACGGGTCGCGCCGCCGCGCTGGAGCGTGAGCGTGCCGCCGAGCGCGATCAAAGCGGGCGGGGTGTCGCCGATCGGCGAGCCGTTGGCGATGTTGCCGCCGATCGTGCCGACCTGGCGCACCTGCACGCCGGCGAAGCGGCGCATCAATTCGCCGAGGTCGGGATCGAT
>DASZJC010000369.1:0-4591 GCA_035948495.1 Xanthobacteraceae bacterium
GAACGAGCCGATGTTGCCGAGCGGATCGGCGATGTCGACCGCGACGTTGCGGTTGCTTTTGAGCATCGGGACGAGATCGGAAATCGGGTTCTCCCACCAATCGATCTCGCCGTTCTGCAGCGCGGCGGACGCGGTGCCCGGATCGGGCATGATCACCCATTCCACCCGGTCGAGCAGCATGACCTTGCCGCCGGCAAGCCAGGAGGCAGGCTCCTGGCGCGGCACGTAGTCGGCGAATTTCTCGAATGCCGCCTTGGCGCCCGGCACCCATTCGCTGCGCACGAATTTCATCGGCCCGCTGCCGACATACTCGGTGATCTGCTTGAACGGGTCGGTCTTGGCGATCCGCTCCGGCATGATGAAGGCGCAGGGAGTGCCGTTCTTGGCGAGCGCGAACAGCATTTTCGGATAGGGCTTCTTGAGCACCCAGCGGAAGGTGCGGTCGTCGACCGCGGTCAGTTCGTTCTGGATCGCGACGATCATCTGGCCCATGGAATCGCGCACGGCCCAGCGCGCGAGGCTCGCCACCGCGTCCTTGGCCGACACCGGCTCGCCGTCGTGCCACTTGAGCCCGGGGCGCAGGCGGAACGTCCAGGTGAGGCCGTCGTTCGAGACCTCCTCGGCCTCGACCATCTGGCGCTGCGGCGTGAGCTGGTCGTCGACGCCATAGAGCGTGTCCCACACCAGCGCGGACGCGTTGCGCACCACGTACTGGGTGGTCCAGATCGGATCGAAATTGGCGAGGTTCGCCTGCGGGACGAAGCGCAGCGTGCGTCCGGCCCCTTGCGCCAGCGCCGGGGCGGCCAGCCGCGCCGATGCCGCCAGGGCTCCGGCGCCGGCCGCGGCCTTGAGCACAGTCCTGCGAGTGACGATTTTCATGAACCCGTCTCCCTGTTGCGTTGGGTCGCCTAGGCTTGCGCCAGTCTGCCGAAGTCTTGGGCCGAACGCCCGTCGCCGGGCCGCACCAAAATGGCCCGGCTGCTACCATCTCGCGTCGGGTCAAGCGGAGCAAGTGCCATGCCAGCCGATTTCCGGGCGGGGAACTACCGTTACATCCCGGGCGTGTTCCAATATTCGGCCGGCGTCGCCGCCATGCCCGGTTACGAAATCCGTCGCGTCCGCTTCCGACAGCCGGTGCCGCTGACGCAAGGCTTCGAGCGCGTCGCCGCTTACTTCGCGGCGGTGGGCCGCCCGCTCACCGCGTTCTGCACCTGCGAATTGCGCTCGCCGGCGCCGTTCAGCGAGGACGGCTTCCGCGCGTTCAACGAAACCTACGTGACCACGCTCGGCCGATGGGGGCTGTTCGACAAAGGCATCAATCCGGTTGCGCGCAGCAACGTGTGTCCGCAGATCGATCCGCCGCCGGAGCCGTCGTTTCATGCCTTCGCGTTCACCGTTGCCGCGCCGAAGGCCGCGCCCACCTTCGTGATCTCAGGCAGCGGCGAGGCGCCCGAAGGCCGCGGCAGCTACGCCGAGCACATCGTTCGGCGCGGCGAGACCAGTGCCGACGCCATGCGCGAGAAGGCGCGCTTCGTGCTTGGCGAAATGGAGCGGCGCCTCGGCGCCCTCGGCTTTGCCTGGGCCGACGCCACGGCGACGCAGGCCTATACCGTGCGCGACCTGTTTCCGTTCCTGGCCGACGACATCGTGCGCCGCGGTGCCGCCCGCGCCGGCCTCACCTGGCACTTCAGCCGGCCGCCGGTGCGCGAGCTTGAGTTCGAGATGGATTGCCGCGGGATCGCCAACGAACAGGTGGTCTGAGGAAAGCGATCGGGTTCGCCGGCACGCAGCGGGTGCAAGTCGTTACGGCGCGGACGGGAATGCAGCGGACGGCAGCTTGGCCCGAGCCGGCGCCTTCGCCGGCGATACGGGAGCCGCGGGGGCGAGCACCGCCGCCTCGGCCGGGGCCGCCGATTGCAGGCTGAAATTTGCCGGCAGCACGGCCGCGTCGGTGATGCCATCGTCGCGCTCGACGATCTCGGGCGCGGTGTGCTGGGTCGCCGCCTGCGTGATGCACTGCTCGATCAGGTTGCGCATGAGCACGTCGCGGGCGCCGTTCGATCGTTCGCCCAAGATGACGCCGACGATGCGGCGCGCGCCGCGGTGGGTCGAGGAGATCAGGTTGTATCCGGATGCTTCGGTGTAGCCGGTCTTGATGCCGTCGACGCCGTCGACGGTGCGCAGCAGCGAATTGTGGTTGCTCATGAAGCGCCCGTGATAGGCGAAGGCGGGCAGCGAGAAGTAATTGTAATAGGCGGGAAACCGATGCTGGATGACCCGCCCGAGCAGCGCCTGGTCGCGCGCGGTGGTGATCTGCTCTTCCGCCGGCAGGCCGGACGCGTTGACATAAGTGGTGTTGCTCATGCCGAGCGCCCGCGCCTTGCGGGTCATCATCTCGGCGAACGCCTCTTCGCTGCCGCCGAGCGCCTCGGCCACCACCACGGCCGCGTCGTTGGCCGATTTGGTGACCATGCCCTTGATCGCTTCCTCGACCTTGATGGTCTGGCCGGCGCGCAGCCCGAGCTTGGTCGGGTTTTGCGCCGCCGCGTGCGCGGACACGGCGAGATCGTAGTTGAGCTTGATCCGGCCGGCGTCGAGTTCGCCGAACAGCAGGTACAAGGTCATGACCTTGGTGAGCGATGCGGGATGACGCGGCGCGTCAGGGTCGGTCTCGTGCAGCACCTGGCCGGAATTGTCGTCGACCATGATGTCCGAGTAGGGCGGACGGTAACTGGCGCCGTGGATCGCATGCTTGACGCGCGCATGCGCCCGCACGCGCGTACGCGCGTCGGCGTCTGCGCTGACAACCGCGAGCACGGCAATCGCGGCGGCAATCGCGACGACCCCGCGGGGGCAGCGCAAAGACCTTGTCGCGCGAGATCGAGGTCGATCGATGTGCGCCATCACCGTGCCAAAGCCGCCATGTCCCGGCTGCCCATTCGCGACGGGAAATCTATCCGGCCGGGCCGGCATTGCAATGGCCGCCCGTGCGGCCGGAGAATTTCGTCGGCGAGTGTTGCGCGCAAGCCGCAGTGCCGGTTCCCGAGCGCATGATGCCGAAAAAAGCCTGCGCCGGACGCGATCCGGGGTGGGTGCCGGTTTCCCGCCTACGCGAAGCCCTCGTACGGTTCGTCATTTGGCTTGGTGCTTCGGCGGGCGAAGGCAGATCGGAAAAGATCATGCTGCAGCAACAAGGTAGAGCGGGACGACGATGCGAAGGTAATGCCGCCTCGCTCTAAGCGGCCGCGTGCGCGACGACGATTTCTTCGAGTACCGCGGCGTAATGCACGGCCGCCGCGATGAGCACGAAGGCGTGCCAGATGGCGTTCTGGAACGGCAGCCGCTCCCACACGTGGAACACGACCCCGGCCGTGTAGAGCAGGCCGCCGGCGCCGAGCAGCACCAAGGTCGACACCTGCACGAAGGGAACGAGCGGAGCGATCGCCGCTAGTCCCGCCCATCCCAGCGCGAGGTAGAAGCCGATCGACACGCGGTCGAACAGGCGCGGACGCAGAAGGCGCAGCCCGATCCCGGCCGCCGCGATCGACCACACGAGGCCGGTCAGCACGACGTCCCAGAACGGCCGGATGCGGAGCATGGTGAACGGCGTGTAGGTGCCGGCGATCATCAGGAATATGGCGGAATGATCGAAGCAGCGCAGCAACTCGCGGCGCCGGCTCGAGCGCAGGAGATGGTAGGCGGCCGAGCAGCCGAGCATCGCCAGCAGACCGCCCGAATAGGTGGCGAGCGCCGCAAGCTCGAGCGGACTGCCGCGGGTCGCGGCGACGATCACCAGGGTTGCGGCACCGATCAGCCCGGCGGTGATGCCGATCGCATGGATGACGCCGTCGGCGACGCGCTCCTTGCGCGTGAGCGCCCGCAGCGTCATTGCCATGGGGTCGGTCGAATTTGCTATCATGGGCGTCATCTGGTTGCGCAATTCGAGCGCTTCCAAGGCTGCGCGGACGAACGGATTGTCGCACGTCATCCGGAAAATTTGTGTTACCGGGATCACGTTCGCGCGGTTTTATAAGGAACAACGCTGCAATCGGTGCTCCATGACCACGGGAAAGGCACGCCATGCTTAACGTTAACGGCCCGTTGCGCGTCGGCGTCGGCGGCCCGGTCGGGTCGGGCAAGACCGCGCTGATGGATTGGCTGTGCAAGCGGCTGCGCGACCGCTTCGAAATCGCCGCCATCACCAACGACATCTATACCAAGTGGGACGCCGAATATCTGGTGCGTTCCGGCGCGCTGGCGCCCGAGCGCATCGCCGGCGTGGAGACCGGCGGCTGCCCGCATACTGCGATCCGCGAAGACGCCTCGATCAACCTCGCGGCGGTCGCCGAGATGCGGGCGCGCTTCCCCCAGCTCGACCTCGTGCTTATCGAGTCCGGCGGCGACAATCTGGCGGCGACGTTCTCGCCCGAGCTTGCCGACCTCACCGTCTATGTCATCGACGTCGCGGCCGGCGACAAGATCCCGTCGAAGGGCGGGCCCGGCATCACCCGCTCCGACCTTCTCGTCATCAACAAGGTCGACCTCGCGCCCTATGTGGGCGCCTCGCTCGAGGTGATGGAGCGCGACGCCA
>DASZJC010000370.1:0-2817 GCA_035948495.1 Xanthobacteraceae bacterium
GGTCAGCTTCGAGGCCACCGCGTCGCGGATCCTGACCCAGTAGTCGCGCTCGCCGGGGGTGGCGCCGGCGACCGCGAGATTGAGCCATTTGTAGGCGAGGACGTAGTTCTGCGGGACGCCGTGACCCTTGTCGTACATGAGGCCGAGCATGAATTGGGCGACCGGAACGCCCTGCTCGCTGGCCGAACGATACCAGCGCGCCGCCGCGATGTAGTTCTGCGGGACGCCGCGCCCGTTGGCGAACATGAAGCCGACGTAGGCCTGCGCCTTGGCATTGCCGTGCTCGGCCAGCGGCAGAAGCAGCCGGGCGGCGGTCGGATAGTCGCGGGCGTTATAGGCGGCGATGCCGGCCTGCAACGGCCCGGCGGCGGCGGGACCGGCGGCAACCAGGGCGAAAACGAACGCACTCAACAAAACCAGTTTCCTCATGGGCCTTGGTTCGCTCCTGCATGAAGCGGCGTGCTCAGCCGACGGCGTCATTATAGAACATCTTGCTGCAATCTACACCGCTCATTCCGGTTGCGCCGCAGGTTCGGGCGCGGCGCGCAACGGGCGAACGCCCGCGCGTCCGGCGGCCGCGGCGCGCAGCCACGCCTTGGCCGGGCGCTCGATGGCGAAATAGAGCAGGCTCGCGCCCATGACGACGAGCAGGAGGCCCAACGTCATGGCATAGGCCGGTTGACCGAGGCCGACGAGCAGCATGAACGACAAGGCGAACGGGTGGCCGAGGTAGATCGAGTAGCTGATGTCGCCGAGATATTTGGGTACCGGCCGGGCGAGCAGGTTCGCGATCGAGCAGCCGCCAAGCGCAAGCGCAAGGATGAGAAGAACGCAGCCCGGCGCCATCAGGAAATTCAAGTGCAGGAAGGTGACGAAGGCGAAGAACTCGCCGCCGTAGCCGCCGTACCATGCGCCGCACAGCAAGACGAGCGCGGCGATCAGCCATGCGACGCCGAGCCATGCCGCGAGTTCCGCGCCCGCGCTCGATGCGCCGGCGCCGGTCGGTCGGACGAGCAGGTAGAGCTGACAGGTCAGGCAACCGGCGACGAACTCGAGGATGTGGAAATAGGGCGAGACGTAGAGCAGCCAGCGATAGAACGAGTTCGGGAAATCGGCGGCGGCGGCGATGAAGCCGGGATGGCGCGCCAGGACGAAGGCCTCCCAGGCGTCGCGGGTGGCAAACACGAGATAGAGGATCGCATAGGCGAACAGGCAGAAGCCGGCCAGCAAAGCCGCGCAGCGGCGCACGCTCCCGATGCGAGCGACGAGAAAGAGGCCGAGCGCATAGACGACGTAGAAAAATACTTCGGTCGAAATCGACCAGGAAATGCCGTAGCGCTCCTCCACCATGGCCCGGCCGTCCACGGCCCAGTACCACCAGCTTCCGGTGAGCGAGGCGTATGACAATGCGATGCCGGGGTGGGCGTAGAACAGCCGGCCCAGATGTCCCAGCGCGTAGAACGCGAGCAGCGCGAAGAACAGCGGATAGAGGCGGGAAAACCGGGCGAACGCGAACGCCGGCACGGTCGAGCGCCAGTCGCGCGCGAAGTCGGCGGCATAGACGTAGTGGATGATGAAGCCGCTCAAGGTGAAGAACAGCGGCATGCCGACCGCCGAGATCGCATTGGGCAGGCCGAGCAGCACCGCGCCCGAGCCGACGGCGAAATGCGCGAGGACGATGGTCGCCGCCGCGACGAAGCGCAAGCCCGTCAATGCCGGGATCTCGGGTGCCCTTGCCATGGGCATCATCGTAGCGGCTGGGCGCGTCGAAGCAACGCGGGCCGGGGAGGGCGCGCGGTTTGCGGCCCGCATAAGGACAGAGGGCTGCGCCCTTGCGGCGGCGTCGCGATCTTGGAGCTCACCGGCGGTTCATCATGGCATGAGTTGCAGCGAAATGATGAACAAGGCGAGATCGCGGCGGTCCGCACCCATCCGAGCGTTCGCGGGCGATGTGGAATCCGGCAAATAGAAGCCAAGTATTACGGGCGTGCCGTTGCCGAGGTTGAGTCCGCCAAGCGGAATTGCCAGCTCGGCCGTCGGTTTCTTCAGGTTATATTCCGCAAGTTGTTTGGTGCCGGACCATACCTGGACTCTCTGTTCGCCCGTCGAGCCCAAGAAGACATTGGCCCGCACGGCGACCCCTTGCGGCGCACTTTGGCCCGCTCCGCCGTCCACGACGAAGCCGATGAAAGCTGCATGCCCAGCCGACCAAACTCCGGTTGGTTCGGAGCCGGACCAGCCGGCGAGCAATGCGCTTCTGTTCTGACCGTTTGAGAAATTCAACGATTGGCCCGACCTCAAGCGTGGCAGCGCTGCCACGCTGTAAGGAGGCTCCTGCAGCAGACTCTTGACGGAGTTGGTGTTTGATTGCGCCCAATACTTCAGAATTTCCAATGTAGTGAAGAATGAAGCCGCCACAACGGCAAGCGCACCCGTCAGCTTCAGTAGCGTTTTTCCGGCGCGTGATTGCATGCGGCCCTGGTGACCTTACCCTAAGCTCATCCCGCCGCCGGACATCAGCACCCGTCGAATCCGCGCAGAAGCCAGTCGGCCTTGGCCAATTGCGCGGCGGCGATAGCGACGTGATTACCGACTTGTGGATTGGCTCTGCTGCGGTGGGCGCGCCGCTCAGGCAGGAGATCGCTCAAGATGATCGCGCACCAGCGCAACGCGTAGAGCGGCAGCAGCGCCGATAATCGTTGTGCGTGCGCCGCCCCGAAATGGGCGAGGATCGCGTCCTGGTAAAGAGCGCGCCGAGCTTGCGTGAGCTGCATGCCGGGATGCAGCACGAAATTGCCGATGCTGGTGAGGGGATCG
>DASZJC010000371.1:0-2362 GCA_035948495.1 Xanthobacteraceae bacterium
GGCGGCCGCGTGGCGGCGGCTTACGTGGCGGGCCAGCCGCCGGACGGATACTCCCTTCTGGTCGGCGCCGCGGGCGCCATGTCGGTCGCCCCGGCCATCTATCCGAACCTGCCATATCATCCGACCCGCTCGTTCCTGCCCCTGACCCTGATCGGCTCGTTTCCGCTGGTCCTGACGGTGTCGCCCAAGCATGCGGTCGAGAGCGTTGCCGAGTTGGTTGCCTGGGCGAAAGCCAATCCGGACAAGGCGAATTATGCGACCTCCGCGCCCGGCTTCACCATCGCGACCGAATTGCTCAAGCTCAGGACCGGCATGCCCGGCGTCGCGATCCCTTACAAGAGCAGCAACGAGTCCGTGCTCAGCGTCATCTCCGGGCAGACGTTGTTGACCATCGCGGATCCGCCGCCGACGGTGGCGCTGGTGAAGGGCGGGCAATTGCGCGCGCTCGCCGTGACCGGCGCCAAGCGGCTGGCCGAGCTGCCCGACGTGCCGAGCATGGCGGAAGTCGGATTGCCGGACGTGAACATCGGCCTGTGGAGCGGACTGTTCGCGCCCGCCGGCACGCCGCCGGCCATTGCGCAGAAAATCGAGGCCGAGCTTCGCCGCGCCATCCAATCGCCCGACGTGGGCGACAAGCTCAGGGCGCTGGGCGTCGATCCCGGCGGCATTCCGTCGGACGAGTTCCGCCGCATGATCGAGGCCGACATCAAGGTCACGGCCGTCGTCGTCAAGGCCGCGAACCTGACGTTCGAGGAGTGATAAATCACTCAGCCGTCATCCTGGATGGTCTCAATACGGAATCCCGAGCCGGCGAAATACGAAGTGCATGAGCCATGCCGGGCCGATCAGCAGGAATTGCAGGTCCTTGAAGAAGGACGGCTTCTTGCCTTCGATTTCGTGGCCGGCGAACTGGAACACCCACGCGAAGACGAACAGCGTGCCCGCGACCCACTCGAGCTTGATCGCGACGTTCTCCTCGACCAGCCGGATGATCGCGATGGCGATCGCGCTGAACGCCGCCATTCCGATCGCCAGCGGGATCGACAGCGTCAGATAGTAGAGGACGGCGAGCGCGCACACGAGGGTCGCCCAGTTGAGATAAGGCGCGTTGCGAAACACTTCGGGCGCCGGCAGTACCCAGAGAATCGCGATCACCGACCAAGCGATCACCGGCACCGCAAACCAGTGGATCGCCTTGTTGGTCGGGTTCTGGTGGCTTTCACCGTACTCGGCGAGCAGCACGTCGATGCGGCGGGTGTGCGCGTGCACGCTCATGGGATGCCTCGCCTCGTTATGCCGGTTCCGGGACGAGCAGCGCGGAGCGCTTCACCAGCACCGCGCCTTCGAACAGTCGCCGCGCGGTGCGCACGATCGCGGCGACCGGTTGGGCCGCCCCGTCGCGCCGTTCGAGCCGCACGTCGAGGTGGCCGCAGGGATGCTCGAATGCGAGCGTCGCGGGCAGGTCGAAGCGGCCGGCAAGCTCGGCCGCGATCGTGCCGGGGGTCGCGCAAGCGGTCGCGATCGCGACCGCGCCGGTGGTCGCGAGCGCGGTGTGGCATTGGTGCGGCATGAAATAGCGCGTCGCCAACGTGCCGCCGTGCGCGGCGGGCGCGACCAGCACCGGCTTCGGGATCACGCGCTCGGCCGCGTCGGCAATGCCCATGCGCTCGCCGGCGGCGATGCGCAACTGCTCCAGGCGCGCCATGAACGCGCGGTCGGCCTCCAGCTCGGCCGGCGTCTCGCGCCCGCTCTTGCCCAGGTCGCGGGCGCACACGATCATCACCGGCATTGCGGCATCGACGCACGAGACCGCGACATCGCCGCACCGGTCGACCGCCGCGCCGGTCGGCAAGAGCGCTCCGGTCTTCGAGCCCGCCGCATCGATGAACGCAAGGTAGACGGGCGCCGCCGCGCCCGGCACGCCGTCGATCGTGGTGTCGCCGTCGTAGGTTACGCGCCCGCCCGGCGTGGCGACGCGCGCCTCGATCAATTTGCCGGTATTGACGTTGTGGATGCGCACCAGCGTCGTGCCGTCCGTTGCCGGCACCAGGCCGGTCTCGATCGCGAACGGGCCGACCGCCGCCAGCATGTTGCCGCAGTTGGGCGAGGTGTCGACGACGCGCTCGCGCACCTTCACCTGGGCGAACAGATAATCGACGTCCGCGCCCGCGACCCGCGAAGGGCCGATGATCGCCGCCTTGCTGGTCAGCGGATGGCCGCCGCCGATGCCGTCGACCTGCAGCTCGTGCCCGGCCCCCATGGCGGCGATGAGCACCGCGTCGCGCGCCGCCGGATCCGCCGGCAGGTCCGAGCGCAGGAAGAACGGCCCGCGCGAGGTGCCGCCGCGCATCAGCACGCTCGG
>DASZJC010000372.1:0-4324 GCA_035948495.1 Xanthobacteraceae bacterium
AAAGAACGGGTTAATCCCTTGGCCGGACCGGCAAAATTCCAGTCGTGCTGGGTCCCCGGGGTCACAAATCCGGCCGGCGATGCCAATCCCCCTTTACGTTTACGTAAACTGGTGATATTAGGCTGCGCCCTTCAGTTGAGACGTCGAGACGCTCTATGTCCGAGCTTGAACCCTCCAGGCGCCCGGCCGAGCTGCAGCGCCGGGAGGCTCGCGATGCCGATCTGGTGGCCGGCTTCGACCGGGGCGCGGCCGGCCGCGAGGTCTTCACTATCCGCGATCTCACCAAGGAGTTCGGGGTGAGCGCGCGGACGTTGCGCTTCTATGAGGAAAAGGGGCTGCTCGCGCCGCGGCGCAACGGCGAGCAGCGGCTCTACGGCCGGCGCGATCGCGCCCGGCTGCGCTACGTGCTGATGGGCAAGTGCGTGGGCTTTTCGCTCGAAGAGGTGCGGGAGATGCTCGACCTCTACGACCTCGGCGACGGGCAGCGCACCCAGCTGCAGGTGGCCCTCGCCAAATTCCAGGAACGCGCCGCGCGCCTCGAGCGCCAGCGCGCCGAGATCGATCGCGCCATAGCCGAGCTGGCCCGGGCGAGCCTCGAGATCCAGGCGATGCTCGCCACCCGCCCGAAGGACGAGGAGTAGACCGATGCCGACCTACCACGCCCCCGTGGACGACGCCCTGTTCCTGCTCAACGACGTGTTCCACATCGAGCGTTACGACAATCTGCCGGGCTTCGCCGACGCCTCGCCAGACCTTCTCGCCGCCGTGCTCGAGGAGGCCGCGAAGTTCTGCGGCGAGGTGCTCGCTCCGCTCAACCGCATCGGCGACAAGCAAGGCTGCAAGCGCCACGAGGACGGCAGCGTCACGACGCCCGAGGGCTTCGCCGACGCGTTCAAGCGGCTGGTCGAGGGCGGCTGGATCGGTATTTCCTGCCCGCCCGATTTCGGCGGCCAGGGGCTGCCGTCGGTCATGACTCAGCTGGTCAGCGAATTTCTCGCCTCCGCCAACATGGCCTTTGCCATGTACGCGGGACTGACCCAAGGCGCGATTGCAGCCATCTACGTGCACGGCTCGCCGGAGCAGAAGGCGACCTATTTGCCCAATCTCATCGCCGGCCATTGGACCGGCACCATGAACCTGACCGAGCCCCATTGCGGCACCGATCTCGGCCTGCTGCGCGCCAAGGCGGCGCCGCAGCCCGACGGCTCCTACAAGATCACCGGCACCAAGATTTTCATTTCCGCCGGCGAGCACGATCTCGCGCCCAACATCGTGCACCTCGTGCTCGCCCGTATCGAGGGCGCGCCCGCGGGCACCAAGGGCATCTCGCTGTTCGTGGTGCCGAAATTCCTCGTCAACCCCGACGGCTCGCTCGGCGCGCGCAACGGCGTCTCCTGCGGCTCGATCGAGGAGAAAATGGGCATCCACGCCAACTCGACCTGCGTCATGAACTTCGACGCGGCGACCGGCTGGCTCATCGGCGAAGCCAACCGCGGCCTCAACGCCATGTTTGTGATGATGAACGAGGCGCGGCTCGGGGTCGGCGTGCAGGGCCTCGCAGTGTCCGAGGTCGCCTACCAGAACGCCGCGGCCTACGCCAAGGAGCGCCTGCAGGGCCGTTCCATCTCCGGCGTCAAGTTCCCCGACAAGCCCGCCGATCCGATCATCGTGCATCCGGACGTGCGGCGCAGCCTGATGAACATGAAGGCCTTCAACGAGGCCGCCCGCGCGCTGGTGATGTGGACCGCGTTGCAGGCCGACCTCGCCCACCGCTCCGAGGATGAGAAGACGCGGCAATCCGCCGACGACCACATGGGCCTGCTCACCCCGGTGATCAAAGGCGTGCTCACCGATCAGGGTTTCGCCAACACGGTGGCGGCGCAGCAGATCTACGGCGGCCACGGCTACATCGCCGAGCACGGCATGGAGCAGTTCGTGCGCGATTCCCGCATCGCCATGATCTACGAGGGTGCGAACGGCATTCAGGGGCTCGATCTCGTCGGCCGCAAGCTCGGCAAGGACGGCGGGCGCG
Source organism: Xanthobacteraceae bacterium (assembly GCA_035948495.1). GTDB lineage: Bacteria > Pseudomonadota > Alphaproteobacteria > Rhizobiales > Xanthobacteraceae > AP-16. The sequence goes on from DASZJC010000372.1 coordinate 2,033, forward strand.
CCGTGATGGCGTTCTTCAACGAGGTGCAGACCTTCATCAAAGAGCACGCGGGCGAGGAGATGAAACCGTATGTGGGTCCGCTCGCCGATGCGCTCGGCCATCTCCAGCAGGCGACCATGTGGTTCATGCAGAACGCGCGCGCCAACCCGGACAACGCCGGCGCCGGCGGCACCGACTACATGCACCTGTTCGGCCTGGTCGCGCTCGGCTACATGTGGTGCCGCATGGCCGAGGCGGCGCACGGCAAGCTCAAGGCCGGCGCCGACGGCGCCGCCTCCCGCCTCAATGCCAAGCTCGTCACCGGCCGGTTCTTCATGGAACGCATGCTGCCGGAGACCGCCGCCCACTTGGCGCGCATCAAGGCGGGCGCGGCGAGCACGATGGAGCTGCCGGCCGAGGCGTTCTGAATCGAGCAGTGGAAGGCGACGTGGACTCAAGGAACGAACGCGCAACGGGGTGGACCGGCGGCTGTCAGTGCGGCGCCGTCCGCTATCGTTTGCTCACGCCGCCCGAGCATGCGAGCATATGCCATTGCCGGATGTGTCAGCGCGCGTCCGGCCAGCCGTTCATGGCGTTCGCGCGCGTCGAACATGAGAACCTGCGCTGGACGCGCGGCAGTCCGTCGGTGTTCAGGAGTTCGAACATCGTCGAGCGCGGCTTCTGCAATGCCTGCGGCACGCCGCTGACCTACCGTCGCGTCGAAAGCCGCACCGTCAGTGTGACGATCGGCAGCCTCGACGATCCCGAGTCGGCGCGGCCGGTGCTGCAGTTCGGCATAGAAGGCAAGCTGTCGTGGAGCGGCGGGCTCGACGCGCTGCCCGGCAAGCGGACGGATGACTGGATGCGCGAGACCGGCATCGCGCACATCGAAAGCCGCCAATACGCCGTTCGCGAAGGAGCGTAAGCGAGGTCATGGACGTCTTGAACCTTCCGCGTCCCGCCTGGATGAGCGAGGACCTCGTCCTGCTCGAGGAGCAGGCGCGGCGCTTCCTCGCCGCCGAACTGGTGCCGCACGTCGAGCGCTGGCACGAGGACGGCATCATGGACCGCAGCGTGTGGAACAAGCTCGGCGCGGCCGGCCTGCTGTGCGCCGGCATCCCCGAGGACCATGGCGGGGCGGGCGGCACTTTCGCCCACGAGACCGTGATCAACCGCGAGTTTGCGCTCGCCGGCCTCGACTCCATCGGCGCGCCGCTGCATTCGGGCATCGTCGCGCCTTATGTCCTGCGCTACGGGACCGAGGAGCAAAAAAAGCGCTGGCTGCCCAAGCTCGCGACCGGCGAACTGGTCGGCGCCATCGCCATGTCGGAGCCGGGCACCGGCTCGGATCTGCAGGGCGTGCGCACCACCGCGAAGAAATCCGGCAACGGCTACGTGCTCAACGGCTCGAAGACCTTCATCACCAACGGCCAGCACGCCAACCTGATCGTCGTCGTCGTCAAGACCGATCCTGCGGCCGGCCATAAGGGCATTTCGCTCATGGTGGTCGAGACCGACGACGCGCCCGGCTTCCGCCGCGGCCGCAAGCTCAAGAAGCTCGGCCTCGACTGGGCCGACACCTCCGAGCTGTTCTTCGACGACGTGAAGCTGCCGGCCGAGGGCCTGCTCGGGCCCGAGGAGGGCCAGGGCTTCATCCAGCTCATGACCGAGCTGCCGCAGGAGCGGCTATTGGTCGCCACCGCCGGCATCGGCATGATCGAGCGCGCGCTCAGGCTCACCATAGATTACGTCAAGGAGCGCAAGGCGTTCGGCAAGGCGATCGTCGAGTTCCAGAACACCCAGTTCGTGCTCGCCGAGTGCAAGACCGAGGCGACGGTCGCCAAGGTGTTCCACGACCACTGCGTCGAGCGCCACGTCCGGCACGAATTGGATACGACGACGGCATCCATGGCCAAGTATTGGATCACCGACCTGCAGAACGCGATCGTCGACCGCTGCCTGCAGCTGTTCGGCGGCTACGGCTACATGGACGAATATCCGATCTCGCGCATGTACCGCGACGCGCGCGTGCAGCGCATCTACGCCGGCACCAACGAAATCATGAAGCTCGTGATCGCGCGCAGCCTGTAGACACAAGGGAGAACCGCCATGCCCGACGCCTTCATCTACGATCACGTGCGCACCCCGCGCGGCCGCGGCAAGGCCGATGGCGCGCTGCACGAGGTGACCGCGCTCAATCTCGCCGCCCAGGCGCTCGGCGCGGTGCGCGAACGCAACCAGCTCGACACCGGCCTCGTCGACGACGTGGTCCTGGGCTGCGTCGATCCGGTCGGCGAGGCGGGCGGCGACATC
>DASZJC010000373.1:0-5128 GCA_035948495.1 Xanthobacteraceae bacterium
GCTGATTGAGGACGGAAGAAAGATTCTGCAGAAGCATTCGACGGTATCGAAGTACTCTAAAAAATGGCCCACCCGTGCGCCCTGGCCGTAACAAACAAGGATTCATCTTTCGATTGATCAAACAGCCGTCAACGGCCGCCGTCGGGTGGGGTGTTCTCTTTACGAGCGCCGAGCCTGCGGCACATACCCCACCCGGCTCGCTCCGCTCGCCACCCTCCCCTTTCAGGGCAGGGGAATCGCATATGGAATTGAGCGGGGTATTGCAACGACGCGCGATTTGGATTCTGAGGACGACTCCCGAAGCGAAAGGGGAGTCGAATGGGCAAATTCAAGAAGGTTTTCCGAGGCTTGCGCGACCCGCGGGCGGACAACGCCAGCCACGAGTTGGTGGAGATCTTGTTCATCGGGTTGGCCGCCGTGTTGTGCGGGGCGGAAGGTCCATCGGACATGGCGCAGTTTGGCCGTTCCAAGGAACTGCTGCTGCGCGGCATCCTGCGCCTGGAGCACGGGATTCCCAGTCACGATACCTTCAGCCGGGTGTTTCGCCTGCTCGCCCCGCGGGCCTTCGAGCAGGCCTTTCGCCGCTTCATGGTGGCGTTCGCGAAGTTCAACCGGCTGGACCTTGGCGGTGTCATTGCGGTGGACGGCAAGGCGTTGCGCGGCGCCTACGAGCGTGGCCGAAGCGCAACGCCGCTGCAGATGGTCAACGTCTTCGCGACGCAGGCGCGCATGGCGCTGGCTTCGATCAAGGCGCCCGGCCGCAACGAGGCGCTTGGGGCCGTGGAAGTGCTGGGAATGCTGTGCCTCAAGCACTGCATCGTTACCGCCGATGCGCTGCATTGCCATCGGTCTTTTGCCAAGAAGGTATTGGAGCGGGGCGGCGACTACGTGCTGGCGCTCAAGCAGAACCAGAGCAAGCTGTTCGCGGCGGTGGTGCGCTGCTTTGCCCGCGCCGGCAAGCGCAGCAGCGCCGAACGACGCGAACCTTGCACGCACGATCGGCGCGAATGGCGACGAGCCACCGTCATGCGCAACACCACCCTGGCGATCGCTCAGGACTTTCCGGGCATTGCGGCGCTGGCCCGTATCACCTCGCGCCGGCGCCTGCACGGCGCGCGCGCCGGCAAGCCGGTCATCCGCTACTATCTGCTGTCCAAGTATATCGCCGCCAGGAAACTGCTGCAGGTCGTGCGCAGTCATTGGGCCATCGAGAACCAGCTGCACTGGCTGCTCGACGTCGTCTTCGCGGAGGATGCCAACCGCAGCAGGAAGGACAACGCCCCGGAAAATCTCGCGATTCTCCGCCGACTCGCGGTCAACATCGTCCGTTCCCATCCCGCTCCGATGTCCATGCGCCAGAAAATCAAAGCCGCAGGCTGGGACGATTCCTTCCTCCTTGGCCTCATCGGCCATATGCGATAGCCCTGCCCTCCAGGGGAGGGTAAGCTGCGGGACCGCCGTGCCCAAACTATCTCGCCTGGGCGTGGTAGACCTTGTTCGGCCGCATGTCGGTCGCGGACGCGACCCGGTTCGACATGTTGAAGAAGGCCGCCACCGCGGCAATGTCCCAGATGTCGCTGTCGGTGAAGCCGGTGTCGCGCAGCCGCGCGCGGTCGCCGTCCTCGACCGTCCACGGCTCGGCCGTGAGCTTGACGGCGAAGTCGAGCATGGCGCGCTGGCGCTCGCTCAGGCGCGCGGCCCGGTAGTTCATCGCCATCAGCTCGCCCAGCACCGGATCGCCCGAGAGCTGCCGCACCGCGGCGCCGTGCGCCACCAGGCAGTAGTAGCAGTGATTGTGCGAGGAGACGGCGACCGCGATCATCTCGCGTTCGAGCTTGCTCAAGCCCGAGGGCGCCAGCATCAGGTCGTTGTACATGGCGACGAACGCCTCGAGCTTGGGCATGGCGAAGCCGTAGGCCTTGAGCACGTTGGGAACGAAGCCGAGCTTCTCCTCGCACTTGGCGAAATAGGCCTCCATGGCCGGCGTCAGGGGCGCGGGCGGCAGCGCCAGCGCCGTGATCTCCGTGTCGTCGCGGGCGGCCGCGTCGCTTTGGGCAGGCTCCGGCGCGGACGTCGGGCGCGCGGCGGCCTGCGCGCGCCGGTGATCGGGTTCGCCGAGGTTCTTTCGCGCTGTCTTGGCCACGTCACGCTCCTGTCCGATGCTTCGGTGCCCCAAAGCCTACACCAGGCGCCTCGCGACCGCCGCGCATTTTGCCGGGTTTTCCCCTCGACGAGGCTGGCCGGATCGCGGAAACTCGCGGCCGCACGCGAGTCAGGATTCCGGCCGGGGATTGCCAATGCGTCTCGAACGCCTGCTCGATACCGAGGACGAACGCGCCGCGCGCCGGCTGATCGAGCAGGCCGGCACCATCGTGACCGGCCTCTACGGCGACATGCCCGAGAGCTTCGCCGCGCAGCTGTTCGCGCGCGCCGCGCCCGAGGACCTCGTGCGCTACGAGCCGCGCGAGCTGGCGGCGCTTGCCGAGGAGGCGTGGGCGTTCCTCAAGGAGCATCGGCCCGGCGCCGCCAAGATCCGCTTCGAAAGCCGCCCCGGACCGATCGGCGCCGAGCACATCAAGACCGTCTCGGTCATCGAGATTGTCAACGACGACATGCCGTTCCTGCTCGATTCGATCATGAACGAGCTGGCCGATCTGGGGATCGAGGTGCGCCTGGTCGTGCATCCGATCTTCACCATCGAGCGCGACAATTCCGGCACGCTGATCGGCTTCCGCGGCGATGCGCCGGCGGTGGGCACGGCGCGGCGGGAAAGCTTCATCCACGTCCACGTCGAGCGCATCGAGGACGAGTTGCGCCGGACCCAGGCGGTGCGCGCGCTCGAGCTGGTGCTCGTCGACGTGCGCGTCGTCGTGCAGGACTGGCGCGCCATGCTCACGCGGGTGGGCGAGCTGATTGCCGACATCCGCAACAACCCGCCGCAGCTCGCGGTCGACGAAGTCGCCGAGGCGGTGCAGTTCCTCGAATGGCTGCTGGCCAACAACTTCACCTTCCTGGGCGTGCGCGAATATGCCTTCCCCGGGGCCGAAGGCGAGATCGAGCCGAAGTACGAGACCGGGCTCGGCATCCTGCGCGGGCGCGATGTGCGGGTGCTGCGCCGGGGGCGCGAGCTCGTCTCCATCACGCCGGAGATCATGGAGTTCCTCAAGGAACCGAAGGCGCTCATCATCACCAAGGCGAACGTGCGCTCGCGCGTCCACCGCCGCGTCCACATGGACTACATCGGCGTCAAGCGCTTCGACGCCGACGGCCGCCTGTCAGGCGAATTCCGCATCGTCGGTCTGTTCACTTCGACCGTCTACACGCGCTCGACCCGGACCATCCCTTATCTGCGGCGCAAGGTCGACGCGGCGATGAAGCGCGCCGGCTTCGACCCCGACAGCCATTCCGGCAAGGCGCTGGTCAACGTGCTGGAGAGCTATCCGCGCGACGAGCTGTTCCAGATCGACGAGGACCTGCTGTTCCAGTTCGCGCTCGAGGTTCTCTATCTCGACGAGCGGCCGCGCGTGCGCGTGCTGGTGCGGCGCGACCGCTTCGACCGGTTCGTGTCGATCCTGGTGTTCGTGCCGCGCGAACGGTTCGACAGCAGCGCGCGCCTGGCGATCGGCAGCTATCTCGCGACCGCCTACAAGGGCCACGTCTCCTCGTTCTATCCGTCGTTCACCGAAGCTCCGCTGGTGCGCGTGCACTTCATCATCGGCCGGCATGAGGGCGCGACGCCGAATCCCGACCGCGCGAGCCTCGAGCAGGCGATCGCGGCAATCGTGCGCACCTGGACCGACGGGCTCGCCGAGGCGCTCACCCTGGTGCACGACGCCGGCAAGGCGCAGGCGCTGATCAAGCGCTACCGCGACGCGTTCCCGCTCGCCTATCGCGAGACCTACTTCCCGGCGGTCGCGGTCGGCGACATCCGTATGCTGGAAAGCCTCTCCGAGGTGCGGCCGCTCGGCGCCGATTTCTGCGCACGGCGCGGCAGCGACAAGGCCGCGGCGGGGCTCAAGGTCTGGAGCCGGCTGCGGCCGATCCCGCTCTCCGAGCGCGTGCCGGTGCTGGAGAACATGGGCTTCAAGGTGGTCGACGAATTGACCTACCGCATCGAGCCCGCCGGAACCGCCGCGCAGGTGTGGCTGCACGACATGGTGCTCGAGCGGGCGGACGGCGCGAGGGTGGAGCTCGAGGCGCTCAAGCAGCGGCTCGAGGCCTGCTTCATGGCAGTGATGCGCGCCCGCGCCGAGAACGACGGCTACAACGCCCTCGTGCTGGAAGCCGGCCTGCAGTGGCGCGACGTGGCGCTGGTGCGCACGCTGTCGCGCTTCCTGCGCCAGGCGCGGGTCGCCTATTCGCAGGACTACATGTGGACGACGTTGCGCAAGCATCCCGCGGTCGCCGCCGACGTCATCGCGCTGTTCCACGCGCGCTTCGATCCGCGCGGCGAGACGGCGAGCGAGGCGCGCGTCGCGCGCCAGGCCGACATCCGCGCCCGCATCGAGGCGGCGCTGCAGGGCGTCGAGAGCCTCGACGAGGACCGCATCCTGCGTCACTTCGTCAACACGGTCGAGGTGGCGCTGCGCACCAACTTCTATCAGATCGATCAGGGCGATCAGCCCAAGCCGACGATCGCGGTGAAATTCGAGAGCGGCAAGATCGACGGCCTGCCGCTGCCGCGCCCGCTGTACGAGATTTTCGTCTATTCGCCGCGGGTCGAAGGCGTGCACCTGCGCTTCGGCAAGGTCGCGCGCGGCGGCATCCGCTGGTCCGACCGGCCGCAGGACTTCCGCACCGAGGTGCTCGGCCTCGTCAAGGCGCAGCAGGTCAAGAACGCCGTCATCGTTCCGGTCGGCGCCAAGGGCGGCTTCCTGCCCAAGCTGCTGCCGGTCGGCGGGGCGCGCGACGCGATTCAGTCGGAGGGCGTCGGCGCCTACAAGGTGTTCGTGACCAGCCTCCTCGACATCACCGACAACCTCGGGACCGAGGGGGTGATCCCGCCGCAGAGCGTGGTGCGCCACGACGGCGACGATCCTTATCTGGTGGTCGCCGCCGACAAGGGCACGGCGACGTTCTCCGACACCGCCAACGCCATCTCGATCGAGCGCGGCTTCTGGCTCGGCGA
>DASZJC010000374.1:0-9186 GCA_035948495.1 Xanthobacteraceae bacterium
TGAAATTCCTCCGCCGAGTTGGCGAGTTCGGCCCACGATTGCGCCAAGGCCAGCAGCAAGGTTCGGTGCCTCGATGCGCGCAACGCCTGCGCCAGACGCATGCATTCGAGCGCACGGCCGCGAAATGTCTCGGGACTCACACGCATTCCCTCCGGACACCCGCGAGTGTTCTCAGCCATTGTGGCGAAAATTCTATCCGGGCCCGGTTCGTCCCCGATATCAACAAGGAATAAGAACCCGGCGGCTCGACCGAGGATTTCGCGCACGGTCCGGCGTGACCGGCGAAGAGACCGGCGCTCGGTTAGCGCGATCTCTTCATCCTGCCGATGATCGGCAACACCACGATGACGGCGGCGGCAGCCTGCATGAGGAGGCAGACGAGGAGCGCGCGCGTGTAGGCGCCTTCCGCCTGCTGCAGCCGGCCGAGCAGGGCGGGCCCGAACGCGAAAGCGAATTGATTGATCGCGACGATCATGCTGACGACCCGCGCGAAATCCCGTTGCGGGAATTCCTGCTGAACGATGAGGCCGGGAAGCGAGACCAGATTTCCCAAGCCGAGGCCGAACAGGACGCATCCGGCAATGAGAAGCGCCGGCGAAGTCGTCGACATCAGGATCGCCATCGCCAGGATCTGGACGAGAAAGTTGAGGCACGAGACGCCGCGGCGATCGACGCGGTCGACGAACAGTCCGGTGCCGAGGCGGCCGGCGATGGCCGCGAACGTGGTCAGGCTGACGATCCATCCGGCTGCGACCGTTCCGGTCATGGGCATGAGAAATGCGACCTGGTGGGTGAGGAAACCGACTTGCGCGGTCAGCCCCAGGGCAAACGGAATGGAGATCGTCAGAAAGTTGGCGTCGCGCAGAACGGCTTTCGGACTCCATGCCGGCGCCGCGGCCTCGCGCGATCGTTGCGCGAGCCCGACCGAGGACGGCGCGTCGGTCCAGTGATGCTCGTCGGCGCGCTTCCCCCGCACGGCGAACGCCAGCAGCGGCAGCAGGACCGCGAGCATCAGGGCGTCGACCGACCACAGGGCAGCAGCAAACCCGAACCGATCCATGAGGAAGATCAGGAGCGGGGCCATGACGAGTCCGCCGAAACTGGCCCCGTTGAGCGCGAGGCTCACCGCAAATCCGCGGCGGCGATCGAACCAGGGCGCGACGACGATGGGGATTGCCGCGCCGGTCATGGTCGCGCAACCGATCGACATGACCGCGAACGCCGCATAGACGTGCCACAAACGAGACACAAGCGCGAGCGCAGCTATCCCCGCGCCCATCGCGAGCATGCCGGCGGCAATGACGCGTTGCGGGCCGCAGCGGGCGAAAGCGGGCGCAAGGAAAAACAACGTGAGGCTGGCGCTGAGAAGGTAGTAGCCGGTGATGGCGAACGCGATGTCCGCCGCGGACCAGCCGAACCGCGCGCGCAGCGCCACGAGGTAAATGCCCGGTCCGTAGAATCCGAGGCCCCAGCCGAACACGGCGATCACAAAGGCCGCCGCGACCATGCGCCAGCCGTGATAAAGGCCGCTCATGAGAGGTGGCGTTTGGCCGGTTTTGCAGCGCGCATCCATGCCGCCGACATTGGGCATGCGGCCGTCCAGCCGCTGGCCGTTTTCGGACATGGTCGCCGGACCAAGTCCGATTCCGGCTACCCGGAACGATGCCCGCGCGTTACCGTCGCGCCATGCTCACGGCAACGCCGGCTCTCCTCGACCGCGCCGCCTGCGATCGCGCCCGCCTCGCCCGCGATCCCGCGTTCGACGGGGTATTCTTCACGGGGGTGCGCACGACGCGCATTTACTGCCGGCCGATCTGCCCGGTGCGGCCGGCGCGCTCGGAAAACGTCGTGTTCTTTCCCTCCGCCGCGGCGGCCGAGCGGGCGGGCTTTCGTCCCTGCCTGCGCTGCCGGCCGGAAACCGCGCCGGGAAGCCCGGCCTGGAGCGGCACCCGCTCGACGGTCGGACGCGCCATGCGCCTGATCGACGGCGGCTTCCTCGATCGCGCCTCGGTGACCGACCTGGCGGACCGGCTCGGCATCGGGCCGCGCCATCTGCTGCGCTTGTTCCTGCGTCACGCCGGGGCGACGCCGAGCGAGGTCGCTGCGACCCGCCGCATCCAAGCGGCCAAGCGCCTGATCGACCGCACCGCCATGCCGTTCGCCGAAATCGCGTTTGCGGCCGGCTTCGGCAGCGTGCGGCGCTTCAACGATGCGTTCCGCGCGACCTATGGACGCCCGCCCTCCTCGTTCCGCAAACGCGCCTAGCATCCGGGCGGCGAAGTCCGTAAGCTTTCCTCGCCGGCGTCCCGTAATGGTCTCTGAATGCGAGCGCCCGATTCCGCAGCTAAAGCCGGCAGTGCGAGCGCCGCGCCGGGACGCGGCCAGTCGCTGCGCCTCGAGACGATCACCCATCGGTTCGGATCGACGACCGCGGTGCGCGGCGTCGCGCTCGAGGTCACCGCGGGCGAACTGGTGGCGCTGCTCGGCCCGAGCGGATGCGGCAAGTCGACGTTGCTGCGGATCATCGCCGGCTTCATCCGCCAGAGCGAAGGCCGCGTGCGCTACGACGGCGAGGCCGTCGATCATCTGCCGCCGAACCGGCGCGGCGCCGGCATCGTGTTCCAGAACTACGCGCTGTTCCCGCACATGACGGCGGCGCAGAACGTCGCCTACGGGCTCGAAGCGCGCGGCGACGACCGCGCCCGCGTCCGCGCGCGGGTCGCCGACATGCTCGCGCTGGTGCAGATGGCGGACCTCGCCGACCGCTGGCCCGGCCAGCTCTCCGGCGGACAGCAACAGCGCATCGCGCTCGCCCGCGCGCTTGCGGTCGAGCCGAAAATCCTGCTGCTCGACGAGCCGTTCGGCGCGCTCGACAAGAACCTGCGCCTCGACATGCAGGTCGAGGTCAAGCGGCTGCAGCGCCTCTACGGCATCACCACGATCATGGTCACCCACGATCAGGAAGAGGCGCTCGGCATGGCGGACCGCATCGCCGTGCTCAATCGCGGGGCGGTCGAGCAATTCGCGAACCCGGTCGAAATCTACGACCGTCCGGCCACCTTGTTCGTCAATCAGTTCGTCGGCACCACCAACCTGCTGCCGGGCATCGTCGAGCGCGTCGAGGGGGGCGAATGCCGGGTCGCCTTCGACGGCGGCGAAAGCCTCGTCTGCCGGGCGGACGGATTTCGCGCCGGCGCGCGCGTCGTGCTGTCGATCCGGCCGGAACGGCTGCGGCTGGCGGCAACGTCCGGCCCCGGGCGGCTGCGCGCGAAGGTCGGGCTCATCATGCCGCTCGGGCCGACGCTCATATACGATCTCACCCTCGCGGCCGGGGCCGCCATCCGGGTGGCGGCGTCGCGCCCCGAGCTTGCCGCGGTGCCGGCGGGCGGCAGCGAAGTCTTCGTCGAGCCTACGGCGGTCGATGCCTGCCTCCTGTTCCCGGAGCCGGCGTCACAACAAGCAGGAGAGAACCGATGAATGGAAGGATGGGACGTAGACAGTTCCTCGAAGCGGGCCTTGCCGCCGGCGCACTGACGCTGCTGCCGCGCCGGGCGGCCGCCGCCGATCCGCTCGTGGTCGCGACCTTCCCGGGCACCTGGAACGAGGCGCACCGCGACGTGCTCGCGCCCTACTTCCGCAAGAAGACCGGCGCCGACGTCACCCAGACCATCCTGCTCGCGACCGACCAGGTGGCGAAGCTCGAGGCCGGGCGCGGCAAGCCGCCGTTCGACGTCGCGATCATGGACGAAGGGCCGCTGCTCGACGCGATCAAGGCCGGGGTGCTCGACAAATACCCGGTCGACAAGTCGCCCAACTACAAGGACCTGCTGCCGAAGTTCCAGGACCCGTGGGGGCCGAAAATATCGCTGCAGGTGATCGGCATCGGGTTCAATCCGAAGAAGATCAAGACGCGGCCGAAGTCCTGGAGCGATCTGTGGAACCCGGCCTACAAAGGCCGCGTCGGCCTGACCGCGCTCAACAGCACGCTCGGCATGGCCTTCATGGTCGACCTCGCCCGCACGCGCGGCGGCAGCGACAGCAACATCGAGCCGGCGTTCAAGGCGCTCAAAGAGCTGCTGCCCAACGTCGGGGCGATCTCGGCCAATCTCGGCGCCCACGCGGCGCTGTTCCAGCAGGAGCAGATCGACATCGCCCCCTACAACTTCAATTTCGTGCAGACCTTGAAGGAAAAGGGCGTCGACATCGATTTCGCCACGCTCGATACGGGCATCCCCGCCTGGACCACCAGCCTGCACCTCGTCAAGAACGCGGTGCAGCCCGATCTCGCGGTCCAGTACATCGACGCGCATCTGTCGCCCGGAGTGCAGGAAGACATGGAGCGCTCGCCCTACTGGGTGATCCCGACCAACCGCAAGGTCCCGCTCAAGGGCGAGATCGTCAAGCAGGTGGCGAAATCGCAGGACGCTCTTGCCAAGCTCAACTATTTCGACTGGGCGAAGATCAACGAGCATCGATCCGAGTGGATCGACCGGTTCAATCGCGACATCAAGCTGTGATGCGGCGCCCAGATGATTGGCTCGGGCCGTCGACTCGCTCGTCATTGCGAGGGAAGCGAAGCAATCCAGGGGTACCGCACGCTCTGGATTGCTTCGTCGCCCTTCGGGCTCCTCGCAATGACGGGTAACTACGTCCCGGCGGATCCGGCGTGACGGCGGCGCGGGCCGCAGACGAGCCCGAGTGGCGGCTGCTGCTGCCGCTCGGCGCGTTCTTCGTGCTGTTCTTCGCGGCGCCGCTGATCGTGCTGGTGGTGGTGAGCCTGTCGGACGGCCTCGCGCTCGAGCACTTCAGCCTGGCGCAATACGCGAAGTTCCTCGGCGACACGTTCAGCCTCAGCATTCTGCTCGACACGCTGGTGCTCGGCGTCAAGGCGACGGCCGTCTGTCTCCTGTTCGGCCTGCCGCTCGCCTGGGTGTGCGTGCATGCGGGCCCAAGGCTGCGGGGGCTGCTCCTGTTCCTGGTGATCCTGCCGATCCTCACCAGCGTCGTCGTGCGCACCTTCGCGTGGATCGTGATCCTCGGCCAGCAGGGCATCCTCAACAAGGCGTTCCTCTCGCTCGGACTGATCGACCGGCCGCTGCGGCTGCTGTTCAGCGAAGTCGGGGTGGTGATGGTGCTCGCCCAGGTGCAGATGCCGCTGATGGTGCTGCCCCTGATCACCACGCTGCAGCGGATCGACCCCAACCTCGCGGACGCGTCGCGCGCGCTCGGCGCCGGCCACTGGCGCACGTTCCGCCGCGTGATCCTGCCGCTGTGGATGCCCGGCCTGGTCGCCGGATCAATCCTGGTGTTCGCCGCCTGCACGACCGCGTTCGTCACCCAGACGCTGATCGGCGGCGCGCGCCTCATCTACATGCCGCTCTACATCTATCAGCAGGCGGCGGGCGCCAACAATTGGCCGTTTGCGGCGGCGATGTCGGTCCTGCTGATGGTTTCCGTCCTGCTGGTGGTCTATTTGCTCAATCTCGCCGGGCGGAGCGGCTGGGCCGTGCGTCATGGCTAGGCCGCGCCTGGTCGATATCGACCGGTTGAGCTTTCGCCTCGTCATCGGCACGCTCGCCGGAATTGCTTTCTTCTTTCTGATCTTTCCGACCCTGATCGTGCTGCTCACCTCCTTCACCAGCACGCAATCCCTGCGCTTCCCGCCGCCCGGCTATTCGCTGCGCTGGTATGCCGCGCTCATCGACGCCCATCAGATGCAGCAGGCGGCGCTCAACAGCTTCAAGGTCGCCGTGGCCGCGACCGTCCTCTCCGTTGTGCTCGGCACGTCGGCAGCGCTGGCGATCGCACGCAGCACCGCCCGCTGGGTGAAAATCCTCGATTCCCTTTTTATGTCGCCGCTGCTGCTGCCGGCGCTCGCGTTCGGGTTCGCGGCGCTGCTCTATTTCAGCCTGATCGGCGTGCCGCTCTCGCTCACGACGCTGGTGCTCGGCCACGTGGCCGTGTGCGTGCCGTTCGTCCTGCGCACGACGATCGCGAGTCTGGCGCAGCTCGACCCGGCTTTGCTCGACGCGTCCCTGAGCCTCGGTGCCGGACCGCTGTTCACCTTCCGCCGCGTGACCTTGCCGCTGATCGGCCGCGGGATCGCTGCCGGCGCGTTTCTCGCCTTCATGGCCTCGTTCGACAACGTGCCGGTTTCGCTGTTCCTGACCGACGCGCGCACCGAGGTCCTGCCGATCCACTTGTGGCAGATCATCGACACCGACCTCGACGTACGCACCGCCGCCGCCTCGGGCGTTCTGATCGTCGCGACCATCGTCCTGATGGTCATCGCCGAACGCTTCGCCGGGCTGTCGAAGCAGTTGCACTGATACAAGCGGTCTCTGGTTCCGACCCATCCACATCGTCATGGCCGGGCTTGTCCCGGCCATCCACGTCTTTGACTTGCTGAGGGTTTAAGGCGTGGATGCCCGGCACAAGGCCGGGCATGACGAGTCAAAGATCGAGGCCGTTGGTATAACAGGGAACAGAGGACGGACGACGGAAAACGCGCAGGCGGTACCTCACTGCTCCGCCATTGCTGGCCACTATTCGTCCTCCGTCGTCTGTCGTCCGTCATCCCGGATGGCGCAGAGCTTGCTTGCCCCCAAGAGCAACCGAGGGAGATCTTCGCTATGACCCGCTCCTGGCTGATACGCGGCTTCGCCGCCGTGGCGCTCTTCGCCGGCTCCTGTTCGCTCGCCAACGCGGCCGAAAAGGTCGTGTTCATGATCGACTGGCTGCCGGCCGGCGACAAGGCGGTGCCTTATCTCGGCGTGCAAAAGGGGCTGTTCGCCGCCGAAGGGCTCGACGTGACGATCCAGTCCGGCCGCGGCTCCTCCGACGTGGTGACCAAGCTCGGCACCGGCGCGGTCGACATCGGCACCGGCGGCCTCTCCGCGCTGCTGCAGGCCAAGGCCGAGAGCGGCGTGCCGGTCAAGGCTGTGCTGTCCGTCTATACGATGCAGCCGGACGCCATCTTCACCACCGAGGGATCGGGCATTTCGAGCCTCAAGGACCTCGTCGGCAAGAAGGTGGCGACGGCGACCTTCTCGTCTTCGAACGTGGTATGGCCGCTGCTGCTCAAGTCGAACGGCATCGACGCCGCCGCGATCGAGCTCATCAAGGCGGATCCGGGCGCGCTTGCGCCCATGCTGGCGTCCGGCCGGGTGGCCGCGACCATCAACTGGGTGGTGGTGGCGCCCGGCTTCGAGAAGCCGCTCGCCGAGACCGGCAAGAAGCTCAAGACCATCCCATGGTCGCAATACGGCTTCGACGGCTATGGTCTCTCGGTGTTCGCGTCGGACAAGATGCTCAAAGACCGGCCCGACACCGTGAAGAAATTCCTCGCGGCCTACGCCAAGGCGACCGCCATGGCGATCGCGGATCCGGCCGCGGCGGCCGCGGCGCTCAAGGCGATGGTCCCGGAGGTCGACGTCGGTGTCGCCACGGCGCAGTTTTCCGCTTCGATTCCCTTGATGGTGAACGCCATCAGCAAAAAGGACGGCGCCGGCGCGTTCGAGAAGGCGCTCCTGGCCAAGACCTGGGAGTGGACCGCAAAATCGCAGAACATGCCGCTCGACAAGCTCGACCCGGAGACCATGGTCGACCGCAGCGTTCTGCCGAAGTAGAACGGCGGGCGCGAGAACCTGCCGCGCCGCCGGAGTTGCCATGGCCGCAGCGCCGCCACCCGTGGTCCGGTTCGTCGACCTCGAGCAGACGTTCGGGCTCGGCGAGCGGGCGGTGACGGCGCTGCGGCAGGTGACCTTCGACATCGGGCGGCGCGAGTTCCTCGCGGTGCTCGGGCCCTCGGGCTGCGGCAAGTCCACCCTGCTGCGGCTGATCGCCGGGCTGATCCTGCCGACCCGCGGTCGCGTCGAGGTCTACGGCGTCCCGGTGACGGAGCCGCGTGACGAAATCGGTATCGTGTTCCAGCGGCCGACCTTGTTGCCGTGGTTCGACGTGCTCGGCAACGTGACGTTCCCGCTGCGCCACAAGTACGGTCGCGTCACCGCCGAGGAGCGCGTCCAGGCGCGCGACCTCCTGGCGCTGGTCGGGCTCGCCGACTTCGCGGATAAGCGCATCGACGAGCTGTCCGGCGGGATGCAGCAGCGGGTGGCGATCGCCCGCGCGCTGCTGCTCGATCCCGACATTCTGTTGATGGACGAGCCGTTCTCCGCGCTCGACGCGCTCACCCGCGACGAGATGGGCTTCGAGCTGCTGCGCATCTGGACGCAGAAGCCGAAGACGGTGCTGTTCATCACCCATTCGATCGCCGAGGCGCTGCTGCTCGCCGACCGGGTGATCGTGATGACCCCGCGGCCCGGGCGCGTGCGCGAGGTGATCGACGTGCCGCTCGCGCGTCCGCGCTCGATCGAGACGCTCTCGGACCCGGCGTTCAATGCGCTCGCCAACCATATCCGCGCCGAGCTCTTCGTCCGTGCCGCCGCCTGACGACGCGCCGGCGACCCTGACGCCGGTCGCGCCCGCGCGGCTGCGCCTTTACGCCTGGGGCGACCGCTTCGCGCCGCCGCTCGCCTTCGCGGTGTTGATCGCGTCGTGGGAAGCCGCGTCCCGGCTGTTCCACATCCCCTCGTTCCTGCTGCCCGCGCCGAGCGCGATCGTCACCGCCGGGCTCGACATCCCCGCGGCGGTCTGGCTCGGCCATATCGGGGCGACCTTGCGCGTCGCGCTCATGGGCTATGCGGCGGCGGTCGTGATCTCCGTCCCGCTCGCGATGGCGCTGGTGAGTTCGCGCCTCCTGTCGCGAACGCTCTATCCCATCCTGGTGGTGGTGCAGTCGACGCCGATCGTCGCGGTCGCGCCAATCATCGTGGTCACGCTCGGCGCCTCCGACCTGCCGCGCGTGGTGATCACGTTCCTGATCACCTTCTTTCCCATCATCGTCTCCACGGTGACCGGGCTGCTCGCCACGCCGGAAGAGCTGATCGAGCTGTCGCGCTCGCTGCGCGCCGGGCGCATGCGCGAGATGTTGCACATCCGGCTGCCGTTCGCGGTGCCGTATATTTTCAGCGCGCTGAAGATATCCATTACGCTCGCGGTGATCGGCGCGGTGGTGGCGGAATTCGTCGCGGCCGAGCGCGGGCTCGGCTTCTTCATCGCGTTCTCGACCTCGTTCTTCAAGATTCCCCAGGCTTTCGCCGGCCTCGCGGTGCTGGTCGCGCTCAG
>DASZJC010000375.1:0-5462 GCA_035948495.1 Xanthobacteraceae bacterium
ATGGCGGTCGACCACGCCAGAGAAGGCATCCGCGTCAACTGCGTCGCCCCCGGCCCGGTCTATACCCCCATGGTCTACGGCCGCGGCATGAGCGAGCAGGCGCGCGAGCAGCGCCGGCGCGCCTCGGCGCTCGGCATCGAGGGCACCGGCTGGGACATCGGCCACGCCGTGCGGTTCCTCATGTCCGACCACGCCCGCTACATCACCGGCCACACGCTGGTGGTCGACGGCGGCGTCACCCTGCAGGCGCCGGAACGGGAGAGCCAGTGACAGGGATCAGGGATCAGGTATCAGGTATCAGGTGCCTCAGATCTGATCCCTGATACCTGATCCCTGATACCTGATCCCCGATGCCTGGTATCGACATCCTCATCCGCGGCGGCACGCTCATCGACGGCAGCGGCAGCCCGGGCGTGCGCGGCGACGTCGCGCTCGCCCAAGGCCGCATCGCCGCGCTCGGGCCGTCGCTCGCGGGCGCAGCGACCAAGGTCATCGACGCCGACGGCCTCGCGGTGACGCCCGGCTTCATCGACATCAAGACCCATTCCGACTTCGTCCTGCCGATCAACCCCAAGGCCGAGAGCAAGGTGCGCCAGGGGGTGACCACCGAGATCATCGGCCATTGCGGCTTCTCGGTCGCGCCGGTGCTGGCGGGCAAGACGCGGCTTCTCGCCGATTATCTCAGCGGCGGCGCGCCGTGGCTCCCGTTCCGCGAGATCGGCTTTCCCGAATATCTCGACACGTTTCCGGCGGTCGCGGTCAATGCCGGCATGCTGGTCGGGCACAACACGCTGCGCCTGATGACGATGGGGCTGGAACACCGCGCGCCGACCGCGGCCGAGCTCAATGCGATGATCGCGCTGCTCGAGGACGGCCTCGCCGCCGGCGCGCTCGGAATGTCGTCGGGCCTGTTCACCCCGCCCGGCAGCTTCGCCCGGCCGGACGAGTTGACGGCGTTCGCCGCGGTGCTCGAACGCCACAACGCGGCCTATTTCACCCACCTCCGCGACGAAGCCGACAAGGTGATGGAGGCGGTGGACGAGGCGATCGCCATCGCCCGCGCCTATGCGATCCATGTCGAGATCGTGCATCTCAAGTGCTCCGGGGTGGACAATTGGGGCAAGGCGGCGCAGGTCCTCGACAAGATCGCGGCGGCCCGCGCCCAGGGCTGCGACATCGACGCCGACGCCTATCCGTACGCCGCCGGCGCCAATCCGCTGAAGAATTTGCTGCCGCCGTGGGTGCAGATCGGCGGCAACGCGGCGATGCTGGCACGGCTGGCGCAGCCGGACACGCGCACGCGCATCGCGTCGGAGATCGCCCGCCACGGCCTCAACAACTGGGGCCGCATCCCCTCATGGGAGGCGGTGCGGATCTCGATCTCGCCGCGCCGGCCGGAGACCGCCGGCAAGACGGTGGCGGCGCTGGCCGCGGCGCGCAGCTGCGATCCGATCGAGCAGATCTGCGACCATCTGATCGCCGACGACGGCGCCACCCGCGTTCTCATCACCTCGATCGCCGAGGACGATATCCGCACCATCGTGAGCTCGCCGACCGCGCTGGTCGGCTCGGACGGCAATTGCGTCGCGACCTACGGGATCGTCAGCCAGGGCCTGCCGCATCCGCGCTTCTACGGCACCTTCCCGCGCATCATCGCCCGCTACGTGGGCGACGAACGGCTGATCCCGCTCGAGCAGGCGATCTACAAGATGACCGGCGGCCCGGCGAAGGCGCTCAAGCTGCGCGACCGCGGGCTGTTGCAGCAGGGTTACCGCGCCGACATCGCCATGTTCGATCCGCACGATTTCCGCGACCGGGCGACCTATTCCGACCCGCACCGCTATCCGAGCGGCGCGCGCACGAGCGTCATCGTCAACGGCACCGTCGTCGTCGAAAACGCCACGCACACCGGCGCCACGCCGGGGATGGTGCTGCGCCGCGCCGCCGACGGCAGCGTCGGTTAGACGAGACGTGCGCTGCCGCAGGGGTTGGCGGCGGCCGCGGCAGCGCGCCGGCGATGCGCAAGCAGGACTGGAGGATTGTGCCCCGGGTGTCCGCGCTCACGCCCGATAGTCGGCTGCGACCGTTTCATCGATCGCCGCCGACTTGGCGCTCATCGCGTTGAATATGGGGGTCAGGACGATGGCGAGGGCGAGGTTGAGCACCACCGTATAGAGCGCGGTATAGCCCGGGAAGGCGAAGCCGTCGAGCGCGAGCGGATAAGTCGGCGTGAACTTCACCGCGGCGGCCATCGCCGTGCCCGCGAAGGTTCCCGCCGCCCAGCCGACGAGCAGCGCCCACGGATTGAACCAGCGGGTAAAGGTGCCGAGCATGACGGCGGGCAGCGTCTGGATGATCCAGATGCCGCCGAGCAGCTGCAGCTGGATCGCATATTGCGTCGGCACGAAGATGATGAAGACGAGGGCGCCGAACTTGACGATCAGCGAAACCCACTTCGCCATCTGTGCTTCCTGTTTATCGGTCGGGTTCCTGTTGATGAACTCGCGATGAATATTGCGCGTATACAGGTTGGCCGCGGCGATCGACATGATCGCCGCCGGCACCAGCGCACCGATCCCGATCGCGGCGAAAGCAATGCCGACGAACCAGGACGGGAAGCTGTGCAGCATGAGCGCCGGCACCGCAAAATTGTTGCCGAACTGCTTGAATCCCGCGGCGTATTCGGGAAGTTTGTCGACGCCGGCGGCGATGGCGAAAAATCCGACCAGCGCCAGCAAGCCGAGCATGAAGGAATAGCCGGGGAGCATCGCCGCGTTACGGCGGATCGCGTGTCCGCTGCTCGCGCTCAGAATCCCGGTCAGGGAATGAGGATAGAGAAAAAGGGCAAAGGCCGAACCCAGCGCGAGCGTTGCGTAGACGCTGTAGGCCCCGGTGGTGTTGGCGCCGGGCACCGCCAGCAACAGCTTCGGCGCCGGGACGGCGGCGAAGATTTTCGCGAAGCCGCCGAGCTCGATCGGAATGACAATAACGGCGGCAAAGGCGGTGAGGTAGATCAGAACGTCCTTGACGATTGCGATCGACGCCGGCGCCCGCAGGCCGCTGGAATAGGTGAAGGCGGCGAGAATGACGAAGGCAATGACCAGCGGCAGATCGGTCGCATAGCCGGTCCCCCCGATGCCCAGCCCGCCGATGACGACCTGCAACCCGACCAGCTGCAGGGCAATGTAGGGCATCGTCGCGACGATGCCGGTGATCGTAACGGCAAGCGCCAGCCAACGATTGCCGAAACGCCCGCGCACGAAATCCGCCGCCGTGATGTAATGGTGTTTGTTACAGACGTGCCACAGGCGCGGAAACACGATGAACAGGATCGGATAGATGACGATCGTGTAGGGGACCGCGAAAAAGGCGATTGCGCCGGCGCCGAAGGCGAGCGCCGGAACGGCGATGAAAGTGTAGGCGGTGTATAGGTCGCCGCCGACCAGGAACCAGGTGATGATGGTGCCGAAGCGCCGTCCGCCGAGCCCCCACTCGTGCAGCTGATCGAGATCACCCTTGCGCCAGTGGGCCGCGGCAAAGCCCAACCAAGTGATGAAGCCGAACAGCACGACGAAGATGATGGCGGCGGTCCAATTCACGTCCTCCACGGCATTCCTCCCCAGCTCCGTTTTTCTTTATGACCCAGCCACTCTGGTCAGCACCGCCTCGGTCAATCCTCCGTCGCAAAGTAGACGATCGCCGTGAGAATGGCGCCGATGATCACCCAGAGGAGCTGGTACCAGTAAAAGAACGGGATACCCGCCCAGGCAGGCTCTGCCGTGTTGTAGAAGGGTGGCCAAAGAACCGCGATGAATTGGATCAGGAAGAGCAGGTACCACCAACTCCACCCGGCCCGTCGTCCGGTCTGTTCAGGCATGGTTCCATCCCCAAGTTGGAGCTGTTCGGCGCTCCTGCCGAGCACGATAGCTCTCGCGTGACCACAAGTCAAAAGGCGATTCGGCGCCGAAACAGGCGTCCCCTACGGCGGGGCCGCCGCTGGTTCATTCCCGACGCCGGCGGGCAATCCGCGGGTGAAACGCAATTCGATCGCCGGTCCTTCTCACTTCGCGCCGGAAGTCATCAAGGAGCCGCGTCTTGATCCGTTCGGTCGGTTCATGCCGGATCGCTTCGCCGATGC
The DNA here is from genome assembly GCA_035948495.1 of Xanthobacteraceae bacterium. Taxonomy (GTDB): domain Bacteria; phylum Pseudomonadota; class Alphaproteobacteria; order Rhizobiales; family Xanthobacteraceae; genus AP-16. Next base: position 4,139 of record DASZJC010000375.1, read on the forward strand.
CCCGCGTCGGCGTCCCTCGTCGCGCGCGACGACGTCCGACCCGAGCCCCACAAGGACGGCGGAAAAGTCATCCCGCGCTAACGGAAGAACGCCACCATCGCCGCCAGGAGCAGCGGCAGCAGGCACAGGCACGACCAGGCCATGTAGCCGAAGAAGTTCGGCATCTTGCCGCCATGGCCCTCGACGATCGACTTGACCATCAGGTTGGGGGCGTTGCCGATGTAGGTCATGGCGCCGAAATAGCTGGCACCGGCCGAGATCGCGGCGAGCGTCGGCGCCAGCGGACCGGTCAGGAGCTTGGCGTCGTCGCCGGCCAGCCCGAAGAACACCAGATAGGTCGGCGCATTGTCGAGCACCGAGGAGAGCGCGCCGGGCAAGAGATAGAACAGCGGCACCACCGGGACGCCGCTCGCGAACATGGCGCTGAACAGGGCATGTCCCGGCCCGCTCTCGCCCATCGCCATGATCGCGTCGACCGGGATCAGCGTGACGAAGATCGCGGCGAACAGGATCGCGACTTCCATGATCGGTGTCCAGACGAATTCGTTCTCCTGTCGCGTTGCCGGATGAGTGAGAAGCAGGGACAGCGTTCCGAGGACGAGAAACAGCGCATCGGCCAGGATGTCGTCGAAGCTCCAGCGGACGCCGAAGAACTCGAGCGCGCCGGGCAAGGGCCACCAGCTGCGCAGCATCATGGCGAACGCCGCGCCCAGCAGCAGCAGCAGATTGACGCGGCCGGCGACGCTCAGCTTCTCGATCTCGGCCAGGGTCTCGCCGGATTTCGGATGCCGCCGGTAGAAATGGCGGTCGACGGCGTAGAACACCGCGAGCACCAAGGCTGCCACCGTCACCGTCGGCACGAACAGGTGCACCACCGGCCAGAAGAACGGAACGCCCCTGAGATAGCCGAGGAACAGCGGCGGATTGCCGAGCGGCGTCAGCGCGCCGCCGATGTTGCAGACCAGAAAGATATAGAACACGTAGATGTGGCCCGCCCGCGCGCGGCGGCGATTGGCGCGCAGCAGCGGACGCAGCATCAGCATCGAGGTGCCCGGCGTGCCGATGCAGCTCGACGCCGCGGTGCCGATCGCCAAGAGCGCGGTGTTGACGCCGGGCGTGCCGTGCGGCGCGCCCCTGATGCGCAGACCGCCGGTGATGACGAACAGCGCGCCCAGCAGCAGCACGAACGGCAGATAGGTGTTGAGCGCCATGTCGAGGAGCCGCCGGCCGGTCGCGCCGGTGCCCTCGTGCAGGAAATCGCACGCGACATAGGATATCGCCCAGAATCCGACCAGCTTGCCGTAGTGCCGGCCCCAGATTCCGG
>DASZJC010000376.1:0-4900 GCA_035948495.1 Xanthobacteraceae bacterium
TGGAGGCGATGACCGGCGCGATGCGCGCGCGCAGCCGGGCGGCCATCGATGCGGGTTGCGACGTGGTGCTTCACTGCAACGGACGCTTCGATGAAATGTGCGCGGTTGCCGAAGCGGTGCCGCCGCTCGCGGGCGCGGCCGCGCGCCGCGTGGCCGCGGCGCTTGCCTGGCGGCGGCCGGGGCCCGAGATCGATCTCGCCGAGGCGCGCGGCCGCTTCGCGGCCATGATGGCCGGCGCGCGCGCCGACGGCGTCGTGGTCCGCTCATGAGCGACGAGCAGTTCGCCTTCGACGCCGGGGTTACCGCGGAGCGCGCCTCCAACGAGCCGGCGCTGATAGTCGACGTGGAAGGGTTCGAGGGCCCGCTCGATCTGCTGCTCATCCTGGCGCGCCAGCAAAAGGTCGATCTCGCGAAAATCTCGATCCTCGCGCTCGCCGATCAATACCTCGCGTTCATCGAAGCGGCGCGGCAGCTGCGCATGGAGCTCGCGGCGGATTACCTGGTGATGGCGGCGTGGCTCGCCTATCTCAAATCGCGCCTGCTGCTGCCGGCGACCCCCGACGGCCCGGGTCCGAGCGCCGAGGACCTCGCGGCTTCGCTCGCCTTCCGGCTGCGGCGGCTCGAAGCCTTCCGGGCCGCCGCCGAGCAGCTGGTCACCCGGCCGCAGCTCAATCGCGAGGTGTTCGCCCGCGGCGCGCCCGAGCCGATCCGCGACATCAAGCGCCCGGAATGGACCGCCACGCTCTACGACCTGTTGTCGGCCTATGCGGCGCAGCGGCAGAAGCATGCGCTGGCGCGCGTGCGGCTCGAGCGGCGCGCGGTGTGGTCGCTCGCCGAGGCGCGCGCCGCGATCGAGCGCCTGGTCGGCGCGGCGACCGAGTGGAGCAGGCTCGACGAGTATCTCATCGCCTACGTGGTCGAGCCGTCGCTGCGCGCGACGGTGTTCGCGTCGAGCTTCGCGGCAACGCTCGAGATGGTGCGCGAGGGCGTGATCGAGGTGCATCAGCACGCCGCCTTCGCGCCGATCTATCTGCGCAAGCGCCCGGCAAGTCCCGACGCGCCGGTCGGCGGGGAACGGCAATGACGGGGAGGTTCGAGCGATGATGGGGTTTGCCAAGCCGCGGGTCGTGTCCGCGGAAGAGGAGGCCGAGGTGGCGGCCGCCCCGCGGCCCGAGGCGCTGCGATTCATCGAGGCGCTGCTGTTCGCCGCCGCCGAGCCGCTCGACGAGGAGATGCTGGCGGCGCGGCTGCCCGAGGGCGTCGACGTTGCGACGGTGATGCGCAGCCTGCAGGCGGAATATGCCGTGCGCGGCGTCAACCTCGTCCGCGTCGCCGGCAAATGGAGCTTCCGCACCGCCAACGACCTCGCCTGGCTGATGGCGCGCGACGCCGTCGAGCAGAAGCGGCTGTCGCGGGCGGCGACCGAGACGCTCGCCATCATCGCCTATCACCAGCCGGTGACGCGCGCGGAGATCGAGGACATTCGCGGCGTCTCCGCCTCGAAGGGAACCCTCGACGTGCTGCTGGAGACCGGGTGGATCCGCCCGCGCGGACGGCGCAAGACGCCCGGCCGGCCGATCACGTTCGGGACCTCCGAGGCGTTCCTGTCGCATTTCGGGCTCGAATCGATCGGCGATCTGCCGGGACTCGAGGAACTCAGGAGCACGGGCCTGGTCGACGGGCAGTTGCCGCCCGGTTTCGACGTGCCGGTGCCGTCCGACGAGCCGGCCTTGCGCGAGGACGAGGATCCGCTCGAGCCGGGCGATCTCGATCTCGGCCTGGCACCGCGGCCCTCCGAGCCGGGCGAGGAATAACTCCCGCCGCCGCGTGGTTAATGCCGGGGATTTACCGCGTTGCTGCGTGATACCGCCGCGCGCGCGAAGCTTCGGGGCGAAGTCCTTGTTTTTGCCCTCCCCGAAGCCTAGTTTCGGCCCGAACAGGACGTTGAGCGTCGGCGCACCGGCGCGGAGGATGTTGCGATGGGTTCGCTGAGCATCGTGCACTGGATCATCATCATTGCGGTCGCGCTCCTGCTGTTCGGCGGGCGCGGCAAAATCTCCTCGCTGATGGGCGACTTCGCCGAGGGCATCAAGGCCTTCAAGAAGGGCATGCAGGAGGACGAGAAGACGGCGGCAACCCCGGCCGAGCCCAAGACCATCGACCACCAGCCGGCCGAGACGGTTGCGTCGCAGCCGGAAAGCCGCAAGGCCAGTTGAGGCTTCGGCGCCGAACGCACGCGCAGCGGTGCGGGGCCACGCCAGAGCTTGACCGGCGGCTCGGTCGCGCTATCGCGCAGCGCCGGTCGCGTGCAACGAGAGCCCAATGTTCGACCTCGGTTGGGGCAAGATCGTCATCATCGCGGTGATCGCGCTCGTCGTGATCGGCCCCAAGGAATTGCCGGCGGTGCTGCGCACGGTCGGCCAATGGATGGGCAAGATCCGGCGCATGGCGGCCGAGTTCCAGGGCCAGTTCCAGGAGGCCATGCGCGAGGCCGAGATGGCCGACCTGAAGAAGTCGATCGACGCCATCACCGACGCGACGCGCGGCATCGGCACCGGTTTCGATCCGCTCGGCAGCGTGACCAAGGACATCGAAACCGCCTTCGCCGACAAGCCGCAGGATTCGGCGGCGGCCACGCCGCCGGTCGCTGTGGGCGAGCCGGCCGGCGCGGCGGCGGGCGAGGCGCCTGCGGCGCCGGCGGTCGAGCCGCCGGTGCCGGTTGAGCCGCCGCTCCCGAGCGAGCCGGTCCCCGCGCCGCCGCCCGTCGCCGAGGTTGCCGGGCCTGAGGAAACCGGCGCGGCCGTGCCGACGCCCGCGCCGCCGCCGGCAAACGATGCCGGAGGCCGGGCGGCATGACCCACGAGGACATCGAGGCGACCAAGGCGCCGCTGATCGAGCACCTGATCGAGCTGCGCGGCCGGCTGATCAAGGCCCTGCTCGCGTTCTTTCTCACGTTCATCGTCTGCTTCTTCTTCGCCAAGCACATCTACAACATCCTGGTGTGGCCGTTCGTGTGGATCGCCGGCGCCGAGCACTCGAAGTTCATCTACACGGCGCTGCTCGAATATTTCGTCACCCAGATCAAGCTCGCGATCTTCGGCGCGGCGTTCCTGTCGTTCCCGGTCATCGCCACCCAGATCTACATGTTCGTGGCGCCCGGCCTCTACCGCCGCGAGCGCCAGGCGTTCCTGCCTTATCTGATCGCGACGCCGGTGTTCTTCTTCCTCGGCGCCATGGTGGTCTACTTCCTCGCCATGCCGACCTTGGTGCGGTTCTCGCTCGGCATGCAGCAGACGGGCGGCGACGGCCAGGCCGAGATCGCCCTGCTGCCCAAGGTCGGCGAGTACCTGTCGCTGATGATGACCTTGATCTTCGCGTTCGGCATCGCCTTCCAGTTGCCCGTGATCCTCACCTTGCTCGGGCGCATCGGCGTGATCACGTCGGAGCAGCTGCGCGACAAGCGGCGCTACTTCATCGTCGTCGCCTTCATCATCGCCGGCATCCTCACGCCGCCGGACTTCTTCAGCATCTTCTTCCTTGCGCTTCCGCTCATGGCTCTCTACGAGGGCTCGATCTGGTCGGTGCGCATCGTCGAGCGCAAGGCGGCCGCGAGCACCGCGTCGGCGGCGGCGGGGGCCAAGCCCGCCGAGTAGGCGCCACGTCGTGCCGCAGATTTTCGGGGCGCTTTCCTATGTACGACATCAAGTTCATCCGCGAGAATCCCGCGGCGCTACTGGAGGGACTCAAGCGGCGGCGCGAAAAAAATCCCGAATCAATTTTGCACAATGTGCTGGAACTTGACAAAAATCGACGCGAAACGATTGTTCTAGTTCAGAGATTGCAAGAATTAAGAAACAGCAGATCCAGGGAAATAGGCCTTGCAAAGCAAGCGGGCGATGAGGCTCGCGTCAGGCGTTTGATGGAAGAGGTTGCGGGTCTTAAAGACGATATTGTTGAGAAAGGAGAAGAGGTTATAAGCAAGCTAGATACTGAGTTGAAAAATAGGGTTCTTGAAATACCTAACATCCCACTTGAGGAAGTACCGGATGGCGATGGAGCTGACGACAACGTTGAGCGCCATCACTTTGGCGAAGTAAGGAAGTTTGCATTTAAGCCTCAGCAGCACTTCGATCTTGGCGAGTCGTTGGGCCTGATGGATTTTGAGATTGCCACGCTGCTTTCTGGTAGCCGATTCGTGGTCCTCAAGCGCGATCTGGCTCGCATGGAGCGTGCTCTCGGGCAGTTCATGCTTGATCTCCACACGAGGGAGCATGGTTATACAGAGGTTATGCCTCCACTGTTGGTCCGCGATGAGGTGATGTACGGGACAGCGCAGTTACCTAAATTTGCAGACGATCAATTTAAGACGGCAGTTCTCACGGAGAAACAAATACAAGAGATTGCGCGTGAATATGCGACTGCCGTTATCGATGGTCGTATGGATCAATTAGAAAGCGCGGTGAAAGCGCGTTTGGAGTCTTTATTGGAATCCGTCAAATCCATGTCTAAGGACGAATTCATAGAGAAATTCCAAGTCGCGGATGGAAAGCCATCCCTTAAACCACTAGGGAAAGTCATCGATGAGCTAATTGCTAAAGAGAAGGCTGATATTTTGGCCACGGTTGAACGGAGAGTTGATCAACGGATTGCAAAATTGAGGGGGGATAACCGACGTTGGCTCATCCCGACCGCCGAAGTCCCGCTCACCAATCTTGTGCGCGAGCAAATCCTCGACGAGGACGCACTCCCACTGCGCTTCACCGCGCTCACGCCGTGCTTTCGCGCCGAGGCGGGCGCGGCCGGCAAGGACACCCGCGGCATGCTGCGTCAGCACCAGTTCGACAAGGTCGAGCTGGTGTCGATTACCACGCCGGAAGCAAGCCTTGACGAGCACGAGCGC
>DASZJC010000377.1:0-2072 GCA_035948495.1 Xanthobacteraceae bacterium
CGCGGCCGTGCGGTCCGCCTCGCTTGCTTCGACGATCTGCACCAGGGTCGAGAAGCCGAGCGAGGAAACGCCGAGGAAGCCGCTGCGGAACGCGACCCGCGCCTTGCCCTCGAGCGCCGCCGGGTCGACGTCGAAGAACGCGAAGCCGCCCGGCACCGCCCATTCGCCCGGCTCCGCCGCCCGCTCGAAGATGAACGTGTCGGACGGATCGAGCCGGATGGTGCGCAGGAGTTTCATGCCGTCACCGCGTTCCCCGGATGCGGTGCAGCGCGTAGCGCAGCGGAGCGGTGCTCCGCTGATCCGGGGCCCACGCGCCGCAACTAGACCCGGGGTCTGCAGCGCACCACTTCGTGCTGCGCTGCGCCCGGGGAAAGTTGGAAAGGATGAGCATCACTTCGGCCCTCCGGTGTGCGGGTCGAGCCACGCGGGCGCGGCGAGCGCCGGCAGCAGGCGATGCTTCTTCACGTCCAGCTTGCCCTTGCGCCGCACCAAGAGGTCGCCGGCGCCGTCGATGGTGCGCTCCACGCTCGCTTCCGCCGGGAGCCGCGCCAGATAGGATTGCGCGACCATGCCGAACCCGCTCTCCTGCCACGCATCGATCAGCACCATCAGTTGCCGCGCGAAGCTCTCGACCAGGCGGCCGGAGCCGAGATCGTCGAACCCTTCGTCCTCGAGCGCGGCTTCGAGCGGACGCAGGCCGGACGCGGCATCGCTCATCGCCACGATGCGCACGGTCGCGCCGAAGACCAGCCACGGCGGCGCTTCGTCCTCACGCGCGTGCGCCGGCCAGGCGAGCCGGCCGCCGCCCACGAGGCCGCCGTCGACCCGGATCGCATCCGGCCAATCGAACGCGATCGGCTTTTCCGGCGGCGCATGCACGGCGAGCGCATCGGCGAGCGCGGCCATGCCGGCGTAGAGCGCCCGGCGCGCGGCGCGCAGCGGCTCGTCCGGCTCGAGCACCACGGCGAACTCGACGAGATCGAAGCGGCCGACCCACACCAGGGTGCCGGCGCCTTCGCTCGCGGCGATCTGCTGCGCGCGGGCAAAGGCGTCGCCCACCTCGCGCAAGCTCACCAGCCGGAACGGCGGCGGCAGATCGAGCGCCGGCGCGAACGGCGTGCGCACGCGGGTCTCGATCGGCATCGGGCCTCCTGTGGCGAAATCGCTTGTTATATTTGTGCCTTGCGCCGATTACACTTATCGCTACACGCTGGCGGTGACCAGTCCCGCCGGCCCGGAGATGCGATGAGCCTGCGCCCGCGCGCCATCCTGTTGTGCTCGTGCGACGACACCATGCCGCTCGACGCCGGGCGCGTGGGCCGCATCTGCCGCGGCGCGAGCGTCGCCACCGCCCATCAGCTTTGCCGCGCGGAACTCGAGCGCTTCCGCGCCGCCGTCGCGCAAGGCCATCCGCTCACGGTCGCCTGCACCCAGGAAGCGCCGCTGTTTGCCGAAACGGCGCAAGGCGCCGACATCGTCTTCGCCAATATCCGCGAGACCGCCGGTTGGTCGGCGGACGCCGCCGCGGCGGGGCCGAAAATCGCGGCGCTGATCGCCGCGGCCGCCGAGCCGATGCCGCCGACCCCGCTGGTGAGCCTCGAAAGCGAGGGCGTCATCCTGATCTACGGCTGCGACGAACGGGCGCTCGAAGCCGCTGGCCTGCTCAAGGATCGCCTCGACGTCACCGTGCTGCTCACGCGGCCGGGCGACTTCGCGCCGCCGCGCGTCACCGATGTGCCGATCGTGACCGGCACGATCGTCGCGGCCAAAGGTCACCTCGGCGCGTTCGAGCTGACGATCGACGGCTACGCGGCGGCGCTGCCGTCCTCGCGCGGGCGCCTCGCGTTCGCGCCCGGGCGCGACGGCGCGGCGTCGCGCTGTGACATCGTGCTCGATCTCTCCGGCGGCGCGCCGCTCTTTCCCGCCGCCGACCTGCGCGAGGGCTACCTGCGCGCCGATCCGCGCGACGAGGCCGCGGTGCTGCGCGCCGTGATGAAGGCCGGCGACCTCGTCGGCACCTTCGACAAGCCGCGCTACGTGACGTTCACCGCCGACCTGTGCGCGCATTCGCG
>DASZJC010000378.1:0-1601 GCA_035948495.1 Xanthobacteraceae bacterium
CAATTTCGGCTTCAATCTGCCCTGGTGGGACCGCTTGTTCGGCACCTATCGGGCGGCGCCGCAGGCCGGCCACGACCGCATGACCATCGGCCTCTCGACGTTTCGCGACCGTGCCGAGCTGCGCCTCGACCGGCTGCTCACGCAGCCGTTCCGCGGCGACGTCGCGGATTTGCCGCGCCGGCGCTCGAGCGAGTCGTCGACACCGTGATGCTCCGGTTGCACGGCAGCCGCGCGGGCCGTGGGGTATCCTTCCGCTGGGGCTGCCTCTATAAATAATCCATGAGTTGGATCGACCACCGTCCGGACGACGCGGCCGGCGCCTTCGCGGCGATGGCGGCGGCCACGGCCGGCAGCATCGATCCGGCGGAATTTCGCGAGGCGATGAGCCGGCTCGGCGCCGCGGTGCACGTGGTGACGACCGATGGGCCGGGCGGCAAGGGCGGGTTCACCGCCACCGCGGTGTGCGCCCTCTCCGACGCGCCCGCCATGCTGCTCGTCTGCCTCAACCGGCGCAGCCGCTCGACCGGCCCGTTCCACGCCAACGGCGTGTTCTGCGTCAACACGCTGCGCGCCGGCGAGGAGACGATCGCCAATGCCTTCGCTCTCCGCACCGCGGATTCGGCGGAGGAGCGCTTCACGGTCGGGGAGTGGACGACGCTTGCGACCGGGAGCCCGGTGCTCGCCTCGGCCGTGGTGGCGTTCGACTGCCGCATCGTCGAGGTCAAGTCGGTCGCGACCCACAACGTTTTCATCGCCGCCATCGAGGCGGTCAGGTTGGGTTCGGCAGGGCCCGCGCTCGTCTATCATGACCGCGCCTACAAGCGCGTGTGACCGGCACCCACCCCGGATCGCGTCCGGGGCAGGCTTTCCGGGGTCGTGCGCTAAACCCTGTGCACATGGCGTAAGTCGCCTTGCCTCGCGGGCGGGCGCGCCTATTGTTGCCCCATGCCGTCGACCGCGAGCCTGCCGCTGTTTCACCTCTACGGCGATCCGCCGGACGACCAGGCGTTCGACTTCATCCACATCGAGACCATCGCCTCGCGCTCCTCGGTGCACGACTGGACCATCCGGGCGCACCGCCACCGCAACCTGTTCCAGATCCTGCTGATCGAGCGCGGCGGCGGCGAGATGACGTACGAGGCCTCGATCGCGCCGTTTGCGGCGCCCACCGTGATCGCAGTATCGCCGACCGTCGCGCACGGCTTTCGCTTCGCTCCGCGGGTCACTGACGGCTGGGTGGTGAGTTTCACCGAAGACGTGGCCGACGCGCTGGGCGTGCGCTCGGGCGAAGGGGCGGCGCGGCTCAAGGCGCTGGCGGCCGAGCCGATCGTTCCGCTCGCCGACCCGGCCGAGGGCGCGCGCCTCGCGCGCCTGTGCGCCGATCTTTACGAGGAGGCTTCGCTCGCGCGCGAAGGCCATCGGCTCGCGACCCGCGGCCTCCTGGCGCTCATCGCCGTCGAGGTGGCGCGGCTCGCCGCGAGCCGGGCGCGCACCGGCGCGGTGACGCTCGCGCCCACGGACGCCACGGTCGAAGCGCTGCGCCGCCTGGTCGAGGACCACTTCCGCCGCGAGCGCTACATCGCTTTTTATGCCGCGCGGCT
>DASZJC010000379.1:0-3303 GCA_035948495.1 Xanthobacteraceae bacterium
AGGAAGCTACGATCCGCCCGGCCGCGTTTACGGACCGGTGACGTTCTCTTCGAGAAAATCCGGATGCTGCAGGCGGGTGAACTCGACGGCGATGCCGTCGTCGCTCACGCGCACCACGCGCGCCTGGGTCTTGCCGAGCCAGATCAGCGCGCCGACCGGCGGCTTGGTCTCGCTCGTCACCGCGGCGCCGGAGAGCGACATGTCGATGATCCGGCAGGGAACCGAGATGCCGTTCGGCATCACCATGGTGGCGCGCGGGTTGCGCGGCACGATGCGCTCGTGGCGCCGGTCCTCGGGCAGCCCGAGGATGTGGCGGTTGGCGAGCCAGGTGAGCTGGGCGGCGAGCTTGTCGCGCTTGCGCGAGGTCGCCGCGATCGTCATGGCGAAGCCGGTCGGATAGACGCGGACGATCGTTCCTTCAAGCCGGCCGAGGTGGTCGACATAGGCAACCACCCGCTCGCCGGCCTTGCCGGCCACCGGCGCCACCAGGGCCATGCCGCCCGGCGACATGTCCTGGACCTGGCACGGATACTCGCGCCGATCGGCCAGCATGTAGCGGCCGAGGAGATTGACCCGCACGCGCTGAAAGCGGCGGCGTTCATCCGCCTGCGGCAGCACGTCGAGTATTTTCTGCAGGACCGACATGACGCCGCGGCCTTCTCGCGGATGACTCCATTCGGACAACGAGATTATGCACGCATAGTTAAGGGGCCGTTAGCCGCTCGGCCGCGGCCCGGATCGCGTCCGGAGCAGGCTTTTTCGCAGTCGGGCGCTAGGACCGACCGCCGTCGTGGACGACGAAACCCCGCCGCGGTTGCTCGCGGCCGAGCGAGGCGGCAAGCCGCGAGGGTGCGACCGGATCGAGCGCGGCCGCGAGGTGGCGCAGGCTGCCGAGCGACAGGGGCTCGAGCCGGCTCGCCCCCAGCCACACCGGAACCGCGAGCGGCGCGAGCGTGCCGAGCATGCGCCGTCCCGGCTGGCCGCGATGGCGCAGCGGCAGCAGCAGCAATTCAAGCTCGGCGGAAAAGCCTTCCGGGGTGCGTCCGCGGGCGCCGGCGATCACGCCGACCTCTTCGTCGCCGACGATGGCGAGCAGGCGACGCATCGACGATTGGTGCGCGCGCTCCCACAACGCCGCAAAGGATTCGTCCTTCAGCTCGCGCCCGAACAGCGCGCAGACGCGGGTTCCCGCCAAACGAAACCGCAGGTCCTCGCCGGATTCGCCCCCGAGAATGAACGTGTCGCCGAGCGACTTGCGGATGGCGGCCGGCTCGATGTCGGCACGCTCCGGCAGCGCGCGAGCGCCGCGCCGCTCGTTCCAATGGGCGAACAACTCCCGGCTCGCTGTATGTTTCATGCTCAACCCCTTCTCGCCGCCGCCGATTGCGTGCCTCGCTGTCTCCAATCGGGACACCGAAGTCGCCGAACGAACGGCGCGGATCGCACTGAGCACGGCGCGTGCCGGGCCGATTCGGCGGGGTGGCCGGGGGGCGCAATCCGGGCGTTAGGGTTAAACGAGGGTTGCCGTTGGCGGGACCGGCGGCAGAGGTTACGGTCGCGCTCGATCCACGTGATGTGCCGGTCGTCCGGCAACGGGCTTGACGGGGAGGGGTGGGGCGTGCGGCGGCGCGCCCCTTCTTCATTTTTACCGTCGGCCGAGCGATTGGCCGCTTGCCCCCGGATGGCCCCACGGCCTATCTCAGGGCGGCGCAAACCGGAATCCCCATCAGCGCCGTACCGGATGACCTTCGCGCCCGCGCGAGGCGGACCACGCTCGCGTCGAATGCCCCGCTAAAACGAGGCCCTTGCTTGAACGACGGATCGGAACCCGTTTTCAACGTCCCGCGCGTCATCACCGCGGTGCTGGCGCTCCTCATCGCGGTGCATGCGGTGCGCGAGCTTGTGCTGTCCGACGACGCCAACATCGAATTTCTGCTGCTGTTCGCGTTCATCCCGGTGCGGTACGACCCGAGCGTGCTCGCCATGGGCTCCATGCCGGGAGGGCTTGCGGCGCAAGTGTGGACGTTCGTCACCTACGCGCTGATCCACGGCGACATCCTCCATCTCTCCGTCAACGGCGTATGGCTGCTGGCCTTCGGCTCGCCGATTGCGCGCCGGTTCGGGACGTGGCGGTTTCTCGCGTTCTTTGGCTTGACCGCGGCCGCCGGCGCCGCCGCGCATCTCGTCACCCATCTGGGCGATTTGCAGCCGATGGTCGGAGCGTCGGCGGCGATCTCCGGGTGCATGGCCGCGTCCATGCGGTTCGTGTTCCAGCCCGGCGGCCCGCTTCACCTGTTGCGGGAGGCCGATACGGACGCCTACCGCATTCCGGCCCTGCCGCTCACGACGGCGCTGCGCGACCGGCGCATTCTCGTCTTCCTGATCGCGTGGTTCGGTCTCAATGCGCTGTTCGCCTTCACGGCGGCCCCGATCGTCGGCGCGGGCCAGGTCATCGCCTGGCAGGCGCATATCGGCGGCTTCCTCGCCGGCCTGATCGCCTTTGCGGCGTTCGATCCGGTGCCGAAGCCGGGAATAGTGAATAGCGAGTAGCGAATAGGTAGAAGCGTTCCCGCGGTGAGGCTCCGGCGGGCCCGAGGGGCGTGAGCCCCGCCCAAATGGGATGCAGCGCAGCCCTATTCGCTATTCGCTGTTCGCAATCTATTCACAGTGCGGTGCAGCATGCATGGCATGCATGCAACGTCGGGCTTGCGGCGGCGGCGGTTGAGTCTCATGATCGAGGCAATCGGCGCCAGTACCGAACGCGGGTTCGAGCGGCGCACTTGGGCGACTTAACCTGGGCGACGCGTTCTGCTCGTGACGTCGGTACATGGACCGTCCGCAGGAACGGAGGGTGCCATGACCGTCAAGGCCATATTGTCGCGTAAGGGCAACGACGTCCTCACGATCGAGCCGACCGCCACGCTGGCGGCCGCCGTCAAGCTGCTCGCCGAGCGCAGGATCGGCGCGCTCCTCATTACCGGTGCCGACCGGCAAGTGATCGGAATCCTGTCGGAGCGGGATATCGTGCGGGCGTTTGCCGCAAGCGGGCCCGCGGCCCTCGATCAGCCGGTCGGGCAGGTGATGACCCGCAAGGTGATGACCTGCGACGAGGCGGAAACCATCTCGAGCCTGATGGAGCGCATGACCGAGGGCAAGTTCCGCCATCTCCCGGTAGTGGAGCGCGGCCGTCTCGCCGGCATCGTATCGATCGGCGACGTCGTGAAGTACCGGCTCGAGGAGATGGAGAAGGAGTCGACGGCGTTGCGCGAGTACATCCTGACGGCTTAGCAGACGACGGAGGAC
>DASZJC010000380.1:0-1562 GCA_035948495.1 Xanthobacteraceae bacterium
TTGCTGCTGGCGGTGCAGTGCGACGGCCACGCGGTCGAGACCATCGAGGGCGCCTCGGATTCCGGCGCCATCGCCGACCTGCAGGAGGCGTTCCGCACCCGCAACGCGCTGCAGTGCGGCTACTGCACGCCGGCGATGCTGCTGACGGCGGCGGAACTGCTCGCCGCCGGCGGCGTGCCCAGCCGCGCCGCGATCCGCGCGCACCTCTCGGGCAACTACTGCCGCTGCACCGGCTATCACGCCATCGTCGACGCGATCGAAACGGTCGCACGCGCCCGTGCCGGAGCCGGACAATGAACGAGACGACACGCGACATGCCGCCCGGGCTCACGGCGCTCGACCGGCCCAATTCCTACATCGGCCGCTCGGTGCCGCGCCCGAACCTCGCGCGGCTCACGCAAGGCCGCGGGCAGTACGTGAGCGACGTGACCCTGCCGCGCATGGCGCACGTGGCGTACGTACGCTCGCCGCACGCGCACGCCCGCATCAAGCAAATAGACGCGGGCGCGGCCAAACGCGCGCCCGGGGTGATCGCGGTCGTCACCGGGGCGGAGCTGGCGAAAGTGTGCACGCCGTGGGTCGGCGTGCTCACCCATCTCAAGGGCCTCAAGTCGGCGCCGCAGCACGCGATCGCGGTCGAGCGTGCGTGCTGGCAGGGCGAGGCGGTGGTCGCCGTGGTGGCGCGCACGCGCGCGCTCGCCGAGGACGCGGCCGAGCTGGTCGAGATCACCTACGAGGAGCTGCCCGCCGTCACCGACGCGGAGACCGCGCTCGACGCAGGCACGCCGGTGATCCATCCGGAGCTGGGCGACAACCTCGCGTTCGAGCGCAAGCTCGACGCCGGCGAGGTCGACAAGGCGTTCGCCGCGGCCGACGCCATCGCCGAGGCGACGTTCCTGTTCGGCCGCCACACCGGCGTCACCAACGAGCCGCGCGCGGTGGTGGCCGACTGGAACGAGGGCGCGCAGCGGCTGACCGTGCATCACGGCACGCAGGCGCCGCACATGATGCAGAACATATTCGCCAAGCACCTCGGCCTGGCGGAGCATCAGGTGCGCGTCGTCACCGACGACGTGGGCGGCTCGTTCGGCATCAAGGTGCACGTCTACGCCGACGAGATGGCGACGGTCGCGCTCTCCAAGCTGCTCAAGCGGCCGGTGAAGTTCGTGGCCGACCGCATCGAGAGCTTCGTCACCGACATCCACGCGCGCGACCACCGGGTCAAGGCGCGCATCGGCGTCATGCAGGACGGCCGCATCACCGCGTTCGAGATCGACGACCTCACCGGCATCGGGCCCTACTCGGTCTATCCGCGCACCAGCGGCATCGAGGCGAACCAGGTCGTCAACCTGGTGGGCGGGCCGTACACGTGCCCGAACTATCGCGCCCGCGCCCGCGTCGTGTTCCAGAACAAGAACGTGATGTGCCAGTACCGCGCGGTCGGGCATCCGATCGCGACCGCGGTGACCGAGGGCCTGGTCGATCTGGCGGCGGCGAAGATCGGCATGGATCCGGTCGAGCTGCGCCGGAAGAATTTGATCCGCGACGACGCCTATCCGTGC
>DASZJC010000381.1:0-2540 GCA_035948495.1 Xanthobacteraceae bacterium
CTCACGGAGAACGGCCGTTTTCACGTTCTGCTGCTGGAGGCGGGAGGCAAGACACATCCGCTGTCGCAGGTGCCGATCAGCTTCGCGCGCTTCATCAATCGGCCCGGCGTGAATTGGCTCTATAGCTCCGAACCCCAGGACAATACGGGAGGGCGAGCAATCCCCGTTCCGCGCGGGCGCATGCTCGGAGGGTCGAGTGCCATCAACGGGATGGTGTGGGTGCGCGGGCAGCGGCAGGACTACGATCATTGGGCACAGCTCGGCAACCGCGGCTGGAGCTACCAGGACGTGCTGCCGATCTTCAGGAGCATGGAATGCTACGCCGGCGGCGACAACGAGATCCGGGGCCGGGAGGGGCCCCTGAAGATCACCAACAGCGACGAGAGCGGTCGCCTCTATGACAACTTCTTCGCCGCCGCCGAATCCATCGGGATCGAGCGAACGCACGACTACAACGGCTTTGACCAGGACGGCATTGCCATGACGCAGGCCTCGATCAGCCGTGGCCGGCGCATGAGCACGGCGAAGTGCTATCTCGACTCGGCGCGAGAGAGAGCAAACCTCGCCATCGAAACGGATGCGATGGTCGAAAGCCTCGTGCTCGAAGGTCGCCGCTGCACCGGTGTCCGATACTCCAGCCGCGGCTCAAAGCGCGAGGTACGTGCTGCCCGCGAAGTCATCGTCGCGGCCGGCACCATCGCGTCGCCGCAGCTGCTGGAGCTTTCCGGCATCGGCCAGGGGCCGCGCCTCAAGGGCCTGGGCATCGAGGTTCGCCATGATCTGCCCGGTGTCGGCGAGAACCTGCGGGACCACTGGGCGCCACGAATGAAATGGCGCGTCGGCCGGCATGGCGTCACCTTCAACGAGCGCGCCCGCGGCCTCGGGGCGCTGTGGCATGGGCTGCTCTACATGACGGCGCGAAAGGGGTTCCTGAGCCACCCGGCGTCGCCGCTGCGCGCCTTCTTCAAGACGCGCGAAGGCCTCGACAGCCCGGACGCCATGTTCACCATGCAGCCCTTCCTGTCGACGCCGAACGTGAGGCTTGCGAAGGAGCCGGGGATGACCATCATCACGCATCAGCTGCGCCCGGAGAGCAAGGGCAGCGTGCATATCAGCGCGCCGGATCCACGCAAACACCCTTCGATCCGCTTCAACTTCCTGGCAGAGCGCGCCGACCGCGATTGTGTGCTCGCGAGCATGCGCATCGTGCGGCGGCTGGTCGCCGCGCCGGCCCTGGCCTGGCTCGCGGCCGAGGAGTTTGCGCCGGGTCCGCGCGTGAATTCGGACGAGGAGTTGCTCGACTTCGTCACGCGCACGGCGGAGACGACCTATCATCCGGTCGGAACGTGCAGAATGGGCAGCGACCCGCTTGCTGTCGTCGACGACCAGCTGCGTGTGCACGGGATCGCGGGCCTGCGCGTCGCCGACGCCTCGATCATGCCGACCTTGACGTCCGGCAATACCAATGCACCATCGATCATGATCGGGGAGAAGGCCGCGCGCATGGCCTTGCAGGCAGCGGCCTGATCGGTGCGGCGCCCTCCTGCGTCCTGATCGGACTTACGTCCGGCAGTCGCTCAGCTTAGCCAGCGAGCCGGGCGGACGTTATTGACCGCGGGCCGCAAAACGGGAACCATCCCGCCGTTATTTGTTCAACCAAGTGCGGCGTGATTCGCCTCGCGCCGAGCCGGGGGACCTGGGGAATGGCATGACAAGTCGATTCGCAACGGTGCAATCCGCCAAGGCGATCCGGCGGTGGGGGCTTCCCGCCATTGTGACGCTCGCGGGGTTGTCCGCACTGACGGCACTGAGCGCCGACGCCAGACAGGTGCGCCGCGCGGCGCCCACCGAGGCGACGGCGCCGCGCGATGCCGGCGAGCCGATCATGGCGATCGTCTCGATCAAGTCCCAGCAGGTCACGTTCTACGATGCCGACGGCTGGATCCTGCGCGCGCCGGTGTCGACCGGCGTCAACGGACGCGAAACGCCGGCCGGCGTCTTCGCCGTCGTCGAGAAGGAGGAGGACCACCGCTCGACCATGTATGATGATGCCTGGATGCCGCACATGCAGCGCATCACCTGGAACGGCATCGCGCTGCACGGCGGGCCGCTGCCCGGATATGCGGCCTCGCACGGCTGCATACGCATGCCGTACGGCTTTGCGGAGAAGCTGTTCGACAAGACGCGGATCGGGATGCGGGTGATCATCTCGCCGAACGACGCGGCCCCGGTCGAGTTTTCCCACCCCGCGCTGTTCATGCCGAACGCAGAGGTCGTCGCGGCTGCTCCGGCGCGTGCCGAGACGCTCGCCCGCGAGGCCGCGGAGGCCGTGCAAGCGGCCGACAAGGCGAAGAAAGCCGCCGCGACAGCGGAG
Organism: Xanthobacteraceae bacterium; assembly: GCA_035948495.1. GTDB lineage: Bacteria > Pseudomonadota > Alphaproteobacteria > Rhizobiales > Xanthobacteraceae > AP-16. The sequence continues at coordinate 2,375 of DASZJC010000381.1, forward strand.
CGCGAGGCCGCACCGCTCGCTGCGTCGCTGCGCAAGCTGGAACGGCTCAAGACCCGCGCCGACGCCGAGCTCGCGTCCGCCGACAAGGCTCTCGCCGCCGCAAGGACGGATCAGGCCAGGGCGCGGGCTGAGGAGCGCAAGCAGAAGGCCGCCGCCGGGGCCGCGG
>DASZJC010000382.1:0-1615 GCA_035948495.1 Xanthobacteraceae bacterium
GTCGATCAGCCGAACGGGGCGGAGCTGTGCGCCGAGGTCTACGACGGCCGGCTCGGCATCGTGCCTTATTTGATGCCCGGCTTTGCCTTGGCCAGGAAGGCGGCCGAGGTGCACGACGCAGCGCCCACGGTCGAGGGCCTCGTCCTCATCAAGCACGGCATTTTCACGTTCGGAGAAAGCGCGCGGGAAGCCTACGAGCGCATGATCGAGATGGTGAGCCTCGCGGAGGCGCGCCTCAGGCGTGGGCGCAAGGCGGCGTTCGCGGCGATCCGCCTGCCGCAGCGCAGCCCGCCGTACGCGGGCGTCGCCCCGATCGTGCGCGGCGCCTGCAGTCTCAAGGATGCGAAGGTCGAGGGCGCCTGGCGCCGGCTCGTGCTCGAACATCGCTCGAGCCCCGCCGTTCTCGATTTCGTCAACGGCGCCGAGGTCGGGCGCTACAGTCAGGCGGGCGTGGTGACGCCCGACCACACCATCCGGACCAAGAATTGGCCGCTCGTTCTCCCCGCGCCGCAGGACGGCAAGCTCGGCGATTTCAAGAGCGCCGCGGCTGCGGCGGCGCAGGCCTTCGCCGCCGCCTACCGCGCCTATTTCGCGCGCAACAACACCCGCTGCGGCGGCGCCAGACGCATGCTCGACCCGCTGCCGCGCGTCGTGCTGGTGCCCGGGCTCGGCCTGATCGGACTCGGGCGCAGCAAAAAGGACGCGCGCATCGCAGCCGATCTGGCCGAGGCCGCGGTCGTCACCATCACCGACGCGGAGGCGATCGGCCGCTTCGAGTCGATCGGCGAAGCCGACATGTTCGACGTGGAATATTGGTCGCTCGAGCAGGCAAAGCTCGGCAAGGAGCCGGAGAAGCCGCTCGCCGGCCAGATCGCCGTCATCACCGGCGCCGCCGGCACCATCGGGGCAGCGACCGCCCGGGCCTTCGCGGAAGCCGGCGCCGAGGTGGCCCTGCTCGACATCGATGCCGATGCCGCGCAGGCGCGAGCCCGCGACATCGGCGGCGCGGCGCTCGCGGTCGGCTGCGACGTGACCGAGGCCGCCTCGGTTCGCGCCGCCTTCGACACGGTGACGCAGACGTTCGGCGGGCTCGACATCGTCGTTTCCAACGCCGGGGCCGCCTGGCAGGGCCGCATCGGCGAGGTCGACGAGGCGGTGCTGCGGCAGAGCTTCGAGCTTAATTTCTTCGCCCACCAGCGGGTCGCGCAGAACGCGGTGCGGGTGATGCTGGCGCAAGGCACCGGCGGCGTGCTGCTGTTCAACGTGTCGAAGCAGGCGGTCAATCCGGGCGTGAACTTCGGCCCCTACGGGCTGCCCAAGGCCGCGACGCTCTTTCTGGTGCGCCAATATGCGCTCGACTACGGCGGCGACGGCATCCGCGCCAACGCGGTCAATGCCGACCGCATCCGTTCCGGCCTGCTCACGCCGGAGATGATTGCGGCGCGCGCCCAGGCGCGCGGCTTGAGCGAGCACGACTACATGTCAGGCAATCTGCTCGGCCGCGAGGTCACCGCGGAGGACGTCGCCCAGGCGTTCCTGCACCAGGCGCTCGAACTCAAGACCACCGGCGACGTGACCACCGTCGACGGCGGCAACATCGCGGCGGCGCTGCGGT
>DASZJC010000383.1:0-2907 GCA_035948495.1 Xanthobacteraceae bacterium
GCGCGCTGGGCGCGCCGCTCGCGCAGCCGCGGGAACAGGGCATAGACGCGCTCGAGGTTCCAGCGATGGCGGTCGAACCCGCGCGCCGCCACCAGCAGGTTCTCCTCGACGCTGAGCGAGGGAAAGACGCGCCGGCCCTGCGGCACCAGCCCCATGCCGCCGCGCACCGTCTCGAACGAGGACACCTGGCTGATGTCGACGCCCTTGAAGATGATCTTGCCGCGGCGCGGTGGATTGAAGCCGACGATCGAGTTCACCAAGGTGGTCTTGCCGACCCCGTTGCGCCCGAGCAGGCCGAGGATCTGCCCCTGTTCGAGCGTCAACGAGAGGCCCTGCAGCACGTAGGCGTCGCCGTAGAACGTGTGGATGTCGTGGACTTCGAGGATCGCCATCGGTCAGCCGGTTCCCAGGTAGATTTCCTGCACCTTCTTGCTGCCGCGGATGCGCTCGGCCGCGCCCGTCTCCACCACCTCGCCGAAATGCAGCACCGAAATGTGGTCGGCGACGTCGAACACGACGTCCATGTCGTGCTCAATGAGGAGGATGGCGAGGTTGCGGTCGAGCCGGGCGAGAAACTTTGTCATCTCGGCGGATTCGCCCGAGGAGAGGCCGGCCGCCGGCTCGTCGAGCAGCAGGATTTTCGGATCGCCGGCAAGCCCGACCACGATCTCGAGCTGGCGCTGTTCGCCGTGGGAGAGATAGCGGACCTCCACGTCGCGCCGGTCGAGGAAGCCGGCGTGCGCGAGCAGGCCCTGCGCCTTCTCCTGCACGTCGCGGTAGGAGGCGAGCGGGCGCCACATGACGAATTTGGTCCGGCGCAAGCCTTCGATCGCCAGCAGCACGTTGTCGAGCACGCTGAGCCGGGGGAACAGGCTGGTGACCTGGAACGTGCGCGCCATGCCCAGGGCGGCGCGGCGGTGGCTCGGCCATGTGGTCACGTCGCGGCCGAACAGCAGGACTTGGCCCGACGTCGCCGACAGGATGCCGGTCACGAGATTGAACAGCGTCGTCTTGCCGGCGCCGTTCGGCCCGATGATCGCCTTGCGGTCGCCCGGCAGCACGGCAAGGTCGACGCCGCGCACGGCGCGCAAGCCCCCGAAGCTTTTGCTCAGGTCCTTGAGCTCGAGGACGGGCTGCATCACCCCGACCTCTTTTCCCCTCCCGCCATTCGCGCAGCGAATGGCGGAGAGGGGTCAGGGGCGGGGGGGCCGGAGGCCGGACGTCTGAGGACGGACGACGGAAAACGCGTCCTCAACGATCCGTCCTCTGTCTTCCGGCGTCTGTCATCTGAGTTCATTCGCAATATTTGCACGGCGGGAAGTCGCGGCTGTAGACCGGCTGTTTGAGGAACGCGTCCTTGCCGTAGGTCCAGAACTGGCTCACCGCCGGATAGGTCTTGATCACGGTGTTCCACAGCTCGTCCTTGTCGTAGCCGAACATCTTCTTCTTCTCGACCTTCTTGACGTAGATGTTCTGCACCGGGTTGCGGAACTCGTCGAACGAGACCGGGCCGCGCACGGCGTCGATCTTCAGGCCGGCCATGGTGGCGACGAACTGCTCCGGGCCCGGCCACTTGCCGCCGGTCTTCTTCATCACGTCGTCGATGAGCTGCGCGGTCGTGTAGTTGCTCTCCGAGAAGTAGGATGGGACCTTGCCGTACTTCGCGCGATAGGCCCTCACGAACGCGGCGTTCTTCGGCGTATCGAGCGCGGCGCTGTATTGCAGGGCGGAGACGTGGCCGATCACCTCGTCGCCCATGAAAGGCAGGGAGAACTCGTCGTAGCTCGTGCCGCCGCCGACCACCGGCTTGGTGTTGCCCGCCGAGGCCAGCTGCTTGGGGAACTGCAGCGACATCGGCCCGACCATCAGGGTGAAGATCGCGTCGACGTCCTGCTTGATGGTCGGGATGAACGGGCCGAAGTCGATGGTGCCGAGCGGCGGCCAGATCTTCTGGACGATCTTGCCGCCGCAATCCTCGAACGACTTCTGGAAGCCGCCGACGGTCTCGTAGCCGAAGGCGTAGTCGGCGGCGATGACGGCGATGCGCTTGTATCCCTGCTGGCACGCCCACTGGCCGAACGGGTGCATGGGCTGCGAGCTCGACCATCCGGTCCGCACCAAATACGGGTACTTGCCGACCTCGCGCTGGGTCAGGTCGTCGGCTGCCGGGATCGACGGGATGTAGACGGTCTTCTCGCGGGTGGAGACCGGCGCGAGCGCGTAGCCGCTCGGGGCCAGCACGCCGCCGACGAACATCTGCACCTGGTCTTGGCGGATCAGCTTCTCGGCCTTGAGCACGCCGACCGGGGGCTTCGCCTGATCGTCCTCCACGATCAGCTTAACCTTGTCCCCGGCGAACTCGCCTTTCGCTTCGTCGAGGTACATTTCGAAGCCGTTGACCATGTCCTTGCCGACCTGGGCGAACGGCCCCGTCAGCGGCGCGATGAAGCCGATGCGCAATTCATCGGCGCCCGCCGGGGCGGCGCCGAGACCCGTCAATGCAAAAGCCGCTGCAATTGCAGCACCGATCAACGCAGGCGTTTTGCCGGTCATCGTTCCCGCTCCCAGGTTGGCCATTTGTTTCTCCTGTCCGTTCACTGCGGCGCCGCCGCCAAGGTTGCCGCCCCCGGCTCCCGAGCGCGCCATTGGCGAACGCGCGCCGGAATGCTCATCAGTCCGCCCGGCAGATAGAATATCGTCACCACGTAGACGCTGCCCAGCGCGTACTGCCACCACGGCACCAGGGTGCTGAGATATTCGCGCAGGAACAACACCACCGCGGCGCCGATGGCGCCGCCCACCAGGGTCCCGGAGCCGCCGAGCACGACCATCAGCAGCGCGTCGACCGAGGTGGTCAGCACCACGTCCTCGGGCGACACGTGGCCGTTGGTGGTCGCCCACAGCACG
>DASZJC010000384.1:0-2635 GCA_035948495.1 Xanthobacteraceae bacterium
TTCGCGCTGGAATTTCCGGTCTCGCGCCTGCTGTGCGACGCGCGCATCCTCAGCATCTTCGAGGGCGCGGCAGAAATTCAGGCGCAAGTGATTGCCCGTAGATTGCTGGACGGCTCCAACTGACCTGCCAGTCGTGCTCGACGGCTCGAACTGAAATGACATCCGACCTCGTCATCGCCCGCGCAGGCGGGCGATCCAGTACTCACGGCCGTTCAGGAATTTTGAGGTCGGTGTTTACTGGATACCCGCTTTCGCGGGTATGACGAGTCAGAATTCGAATCTCACTCGTTCGCCGCGCGTAGCGCGCGATCGAGGTCGGCATAAAGATCGTCCGCATCCTCGAGGCCGACGGAGAGGCGCAGCAGGTCGGTCGGGCAGGGCGAGGTCGGGCCTTCGACCGAGGCACGGTGCTCGATCAGGCTTTCCACCCCGCCGAGCGAAGTCGCGCGCTTCCACACGTTGACGCGCGCGGCGGTCGCGATCGCCGCCCGCTCGCCCCCTTTGACCCGGATCGACAGCATGCCGCCGAAGCCGCCGGCCATCTGGCGTGCCGCCACGGCGTGCCCGGGATGGTGCGGCAGCCCGGGATAGAGCACTTGGTCGACCTCGCGGTGCTGCGCCAGCCGGGTGGCGAGTTGGAGGGCCGCCTGCGCCTGGGCGCGCACGCGCACGTCGAGAGTCCGCAACCCGCGCAGCAGCAGCCACGCCTCGAAGGGCCCGAGAATCGCGCCATGGCCGGTGCGGACGGTATCGATGCGCGCCCACAGGCCCTCGCTGCGCGCGGTCGCCAGCGCGCCGGCGATCACGTCGGAATGGCCGTTGAGGTACTTGGTCGCCGAATGCATGACGATGTCGGCGCCGAGGCCGAGCGGCCGGGTGAAGATCGGCGTCGCCACCGTGGAGTCGATCGCCAGGATAGCGCCCCCCGCATGGGCGATGTCGGCAGCGGCCGCTACGTCGGTGATCGTCCACAAGGGATTCGCCGGGGTCTCGATCCACACCAGCTTGGTCGCGCCCGGCCGCACGGCAGCGCGCAACGCGTCAAGGTCCGCGGTGTCGACCAAGGTGACGCGATAGCCGTAGCGCGGAGCCTCCTCGACCAACCAGCGGCGCAGCCCCCAGTACATCACCGTCGGCGCGACGATGTGGGCGGGCGGATCGAGCGCGAGCACGACGGCGGTCGCGGCCGCCATGCCGGCGCCGAACAACTTCGCCTCGGCGGCGCCTTCGAGCGCGGCGATCACCGCCTCGGCCTGGCGCACCGTAGCGTTGTCCGGCCGCCCGTAGCCGAAGCCCGAACGATATTGATTGTCCGGGTCGCGGATGAAGGTGGTCGCCACGTGCACCGGCGGCACCACCGCCTTGGTGGTGGGATCGACCGCGCCGAGCGCCTGGGCGGCCAGGGTGCGCGGCTGCAAATCCGATCGGCCTCGGTCGTTCATGGCGGGCTCCCGCATCGGATCACATCAGAGCCGTCGCGCGTTGTCGACACAATGGAAATGGCCACGGGTGGGGCGAGATGATATGAGGACACGATGACCGATGCGTTGTCCTATTTCGTCGTGCCGATCGCCATCGGCGCCGTCGCGGTGGTGCTGCTGCTCGGGCTGACCAACATGATGCGCGGCGGTTCTCCCCACACGTCGCAGCGACTGATGCGCTTGCGCGTCCTGCTGCAGTTCATCGCGCTCGTCATCGTCATGATCACGGTGTGGGCGCTGCAGCGCTGAAGGGGGCGTCCATGGTCGTGCTCAACCGCATCTATACGCGCACCGGCGACGACGGCACGACCGCGCTCGGCAACGGCGAACGCCGGCCCAAGTACGATCTGCGCGTCGCGGCCTACGGCACCGTCGACGAGGTCAATGCCGCGATCGGCATGGCACGGCTCGATACCGGCGCCGATCAGCGCGTGGACGCGATGCTCGCGCGCATCCAGAACGATCTATTCGACCTCGGCGCCGATCTGTGCTCGCCCGACAAGGGCAAAGGGCCGGGCGGCGAGCGCCTGGCGATCGTCGATGCGCAGGTGGCCCGGCTGGAGCAGGAGATCGACGCCCTCAACGGCGAACTGACGCCGCTGCGCTCGTTCGTGCTTCCCGGCGGCACGCCGGCGGGCGCGGCGCTGCATGTGGCGCGCACCGTGTGCCGGCGCGCCGAACGGATGATCGTCGAACTCAGCCTGCGGCCCGGCGAAAGCGTGTCCGCCGCGGTCCTGAAATACGTCAATCGGCTGTCCGACTTCCTGTTCGTGGCAAGCCGCTACGTCAACGACAAGGGCGCCCGCGACGTGCTGTGGGTGCCGGGAAAGAACAGATGACGGATGTCAGATGTCGGATGTCAGATGTCAGATGTCGGGTATTCAAAGGCCTTGCATCTGACCTCTGACATCTGGCATCTGACATTCGATCTGCCGCCATTAGGGTGCCGCGCTCAGCGCCTCGCCCGATTGAACCGCGCCGGCGACGCGCATTTATCGGACTGAACCCATGAAAATCCTGGTGCCGGTCAAGCGGGTGGTCGACTTCAACGTCAAGATCCGCGTGAAGGCGGACGGCTCCGGCGTCGAGCTTGGCAACGTCAAGATGTCGATGAACCCCTTCGACGAGATCGCGGTCGAGGAGGCGATCCGGCT
>DASZJC010000385.1:0-6982 GCA_035948495.1 Xanthobacteraceae bacterium
GTGTACGACGCCAAGACCGGCGAGGACATCACGCGGTCGGTCCTCACCCAGATCATTTTCGAGCAGGAGAACAAGGAAGGCCAGAACCTGCTGCCGATCGCGTTCCTGCGCCAGCTGATCCGGTTTTACGGCGACAGCATGCAGATGCTGGTGCCGCGCTTTCTCGAGGCCTCGATCGAGTCGCTCACCCGCGAGCAGGAGAAGTTCCGCCACCAGATGGCCCAAGCCTTCGGGGTCGGCGGGTTCGGTCCGCTCGAAGATCAGGTCCGGCGCAACATGGAAATGTTCCAGCGCGCTTTTTCGATGTTTCCCGGCTTCGCGTCGACCGCCCCGGGCGCGGCTGCCGCCGCCGAGGGCGACAAGAACCAGCGGCCGGCCGGCGAAATCGACGATTTGAAGCGGCAATTGTCCGAGATGCAGAAGCGGCTCGATCGCCTCACCGACGGCGACAAGGAGCAGAGCTGATTATTTACCCCTGCGCCGACGCGGCCTGCATCCACGGCCGCTCGGTCGAAGCCGCGCCCACCAGCTCTCCCTGCAGGTAATCGCAGCCCCACGCCGCGAGCAGGCCGGCGGCCTCCTCGTCCTGCACCCATTCGGCGACGGTCTTGAGCCCGAGCGCCCGGCCAAGCTCGATCAGCGATCGCACGAACGCCCGGTCGTGCGCCGACCGTTTCAGGTTCTGCACGAACGAACCGTCGATCTTGACGATGTCGACCTGCAGTTTGCGCAGGTTGCGGAACGAGGTGAATCCGGCGCCGAAATCGTCGATCGCGATCCGGCAACCGAGATCCTTGGCGCGGGTGACGAAGCCGCTGGCGTCGCCGATGTGATGCACCGCCGCCGTTTCGGTGATTTCGAGCGTCAGGCGGCCGGCAATGTCGGGGTGGGCACGCACCTGCGCGCTCAATACCGACCACCAGTCGGGATCGCCCGCGGTCTCCGGCGAGACGTTGACGCTCGCGTGCAGCTCGGGCGTCGCGGCGAGGTCCGCCAGCACCAGCTCGAGCACGCGGCAGTCGATCAGCCGAACGAGACCGAGCCGCTCCGCGATCGGGATCACGGCGCTCGCCGGGATGAGCCGACCGTCCGCGCGGCGGATGCGCATCAGGCCCTCGTAGAACGCGGGCCGGCGCGCGCGCGTTTCCACCACCGGCTCGTACGCCACCACGATGCGGCGCTCGTTGAGGGCGGCGACGATCTCGTCGGTCGCGCGGATGCTTTCCCGGCGCAGCATGTCGCGCTCGACGCTCGGCCGGTAGGCCTCGAACGAACCGCGCCGCTTGGCCTTGGCGGCGGCGAGCGCCTCGTGCGTCCGCTCCAGCATCTCGTCGGCGTTGCGGGCATGGCGCGGCGCCACGATCCCGCCGATCGTCACGGTCACCGCCACCGGGCCGGCGGCGGTCTCGATCACGTCCTCGCGCGCCGCCGCGAGCAGCCGGTCGGCCGCCGCCGCCAAGTCGTCGGGCGTGCAGTTGCGCAGCACGACGCCGAACTTGTTGCCGGAGAACCGGCCGAGCGCGTCGCCGCCGCGCATCCGCGCGCGCAGGCGCTTCGCCACGGCGGCGATCACCGCGTCCGCGGTCTCGAACCCGTAGGCCTCGTTGACGCGCTGCAGATGGTCGATCGCCACCAGGAGAAGCCCGCACGAGGCGCGGAAACGGATGGCTTCCTCGATCGCGGTCCCGAGCGTCTCGATGAGTTGCGCGCGGTTCATCTCGCCGGTGAGGTCGTCGAATTGCGCCAGCTGGGCGAGGCGCTGCTCGCGCGCGTGGCGCTCGTTGATGACCCGGACCAGCCCGTGCGCGCGCGCCGGACGCCCGTCGGCGCCGGCGAACCAGCGGCCTACGTCCTCGAGCCACAGCGGTGCGCGGTCGCCGGTGCGCAAGCCGTAGGTCGCCTCGTACGCCACTCCCGTCCCGTCGTCCGGACCGGCGGCCCGCGCAATGGCATCGAAGCGGGTCGTGACGTTTGCCGGATCGAGCAGCGCCGCATAGGCACGGCCGGTCGCCAGCTCGGCAGGCGCGACGTTGAGAACTTCGGCCCCGTTGTCGCCCCAGGCGAGCGCGTCGGTCGCCATGTCCCAGACATACGGCACTTCGCCGACCGAGCGCAGGATCGCGGCAAGCTGCGGGGGAGCGATGCCCGGGGGGTCGGCGCTGGTCACCGGCGATCCTTTGCGGATTGTGCCGAGGCAAGGCGCGTCCGCCGCGGCCGTCCGCCGCCAAGCTAGGCGCAAACCCTAAACGTTTCGGAAAATCGTCCCCATCGCGCCGCAATCGGGCCGCCGGCATGGCCTTTGCGACCCAAGGGTCGAAGCGGCAGAGGATGTCCCCATACGGGACAGCGGCGGCCATGCAGAGTGAAGGGCTCCGGCCAAGCACGGCCCTGGTGCCGATTGCCCCTGCTCGCACGCCGGCACCGCCCGCCGGGCGCGCGCACGCCGCCTTCCTGGCCCACCTCATCGCCACGCGGCGGGAGCTGCCGCAGACGCGCACGCGCCGGCGCGTGGGGCCGGACGAAGCAGCCCGCGCCTATCGGGCACGGCTCGTCCGACCGGCACCAGGCCCGGCGCTCTCACGCTCGTTGTAGGTTTCTGTAGGCGCGGCTAGCGCAGGTCGCGCACCACGCGAAATCCATTCGCATAGTAGCGCACGTCCCTGTCGTATCTGAAGCGCGACGTGGAGCGCACCAGATTGGGCTTGCTGGCGAACGACCCGCCGCGCAGCACGCGCAATTGGCAATCGCCGCTGGTCCAGACGGAGCCGTCCCGCGGAGCATTGCGATAGGAGTCGTTCCAGCAATCTTCGACCCATTCGGCGGCATTGCCCGACGTGTCGTAAAGCCCGAACGCGTTGGGTCGAAACGAGCGGCTCGGCGTGGTGCTCGGCGTGGGACTCCCGCCGCAACCCTCGCAATTGGCGTTGCCTTTGCCGACATCGCGGCCCCACCAGTATGCGGACACGGTGCCGGCGCGCGCGGCATATTCCCACTCCGCCTCGCTCGGCAATCGATAGTTTTTGCCGCTGCTTCGCGACAGCCATGCCACGAAGCCCTTGGCATCGTCCCAGCTCACGTCGATGACCGGGCGTTTGCCGCGGCCCCAGCCGTGGTCGCCCGGGCGGTTCTTGCAGCCTCCGGCCGAATAGCAGAGATCCCATTCGTCGAAGGTCACTTCGCTGCGTCCGATCGCAAACGGGTTGGCAATGGTCACTTTATGCTGGGGCTTCTCGAACGGGAGATCGCCGCCCCCCATGTCGAACTCGCCCGCGGGCACCACAACCATCTCGGCGCAGTCGGTGCAATCGCGAAACACCTCTCCCGGTTTCGGCGTGGCCGCCGGCTGGGCGATGGTCGCGCGCATCCCGGCAACGGCGCTTGCAACCAGCAGGATCAGAAACAACAGGCGTCCGTTCGTCACGCGGGGGTTCATCTCGCTACTTCGCTTGGATCGCGCGGCCGGCGCGTGCCCCTGGATAGCCGCGCTTCGAAGGGCCCAAACAATCCGCGCTCGATACGGATTGCGCAACAGGCGCTGCGGAAACGCGGCACAAGCCGCTGCGCCGAAAACACTATGATGGCCGCTTGCGGTCGCAGCTTTACATTCGCCCGACGCAGGCTATCCTACTCACCGCACGCGCGACAATAGGCGTTCGGTTTCGGCGCCCGAAAACCGCCAGGTGCAGGGCATCCTTGGGAGCGACGACACCGTGACTACTCCCGCTTCATGGCTGCGCCTGATTGTGATCGGGGCCGTGGTCGGCACCGCCGGCGCCGCGCTCGCCCAGCAGAGCGGCGGACCCACGCCTTCGCCCCCCGGGGCGTCGGTGTACTTCGTCGATCTCAAGGATGGCGCGACCATTGCGCCTAAGACCGTGATTCATTTTGGGCTGCACGGGATGGGCGTCGCGCCGGCGGGGTCCGACAAGGAAAACTCGGGCCACCATCATCTGCTGATCGACACCGATCTGCCGCCGCTCGACCAGCCCATTCCCAACGACCCGAATCATCTCCATTTCGGCGCCGGCCAGACCGAGGCGGAGGTGAACCTGAGCCCGGGACCGCACACGTTGCAGCTTCTTTTGGGCGACAAGAATCATATCCCCCACTCGCCGCCCGTCATGTCCCAGCGCATCCACGTCTTGGTGGCCGAAAATCCGCCGCCAAGCGCGGCGGTGACCGGCGGCCGCCACCCCTCTCCACCCGGCGCCCGCGTCTACTTCGAGTATCCGACCGACGGCGCCTACGTGCCGCGCAAGCTGAAGATCCGTTTCGGCCTCGTCAACATGGGCGTGGCACCGGCCGGCGTCGAGAAAGCCAACACCGGGCATCATCATCTGTTGATCGACACGCCGCTTCCGCCGCTCGACCAGCCGATCCCCAATGACCCCAATCACCTGCATTTCGGCGCCGGCCAGACGGAGGCGGAGGTCACGCTCCCGCTCGGCACCCATACGCTGCAGTTGCTATTGGGCGACAACAACCACGTGCCGCACGAGCCGCCGGTGATGTCGAAGCCGATCAAGGTCACGGTCACCGCGAGCGGACGCAGGCCGCACGTGCACCATCGCCGACACGGACGGGGGTATTAGGGAAAAGGGGAGGTTGAGAGCAGGACTTCGCAGATGACCAGGCTTCTTCTCTGGGTGGCGGCGGCCATTTCCGGGTTGGTCCTCGCCGCACTTCCCGTCGATCATGCACTGGCCCAGCGGCGGGTCGCCCTGGTTATCGGAAACTCGGCCTATCAAAACGTCGCGCCGCTTTCCAATACGATCAACGACGCCGGCGCGATCGCCGCGCTGTTCAGAAAGGCGGGCTTCGACATCGTCGATGCGCGGCAGGATCTTGGCGTGGTCGACTTCAAGCGCGCCATTCGCGAGTTCATGATCACGGCGCGCGGCGCCGAAACTGCGGTCATGTATTATGCCGGCCACGGTATCGAAGCCAGCGGCACCAACTATCTCATTCCGGTCGACGCAAAGCTTGCCACCGACTACGACGCCGAAGACGAGGCGGTTTCCCTCGACCGGATCATTCTGGCGCTGGAGCCCGCGAAGCGATTGCGCCTCGTCATCCTGGATGCGTGCCGCGACAATCCGTTCCTGCACAAGATGCAGCGTACGCTCGCGGTGCGATCGGTCGCCAGCGGGCTCGGCAAGGTCGAGCCCATGAGCACGGACACGCTGATTGCCTACGCCGCCAAGGCAGGATCGGTCTCCTATGACGGCTTCGGGCCGAACAGCCCGTTCACGACGGCGTTGATCAAATACATCGCCGAGCCGGGGGTCGATATCAGAATCGCGCTCGGCCGCGTCCGTGACGAGGTGATCAAGATCACCGAAAGCCGGCAGGAGCCGTTCGTCTACGGCTCGCTGGGTGGAACGACCGTCTCTCTAGTGTCCGCCACGGACACCAAGAAGGCGGAGCGCCGGCCGGCGGCCAACGAATCCGACGACGTGCGCAGTGCCTACGAGGCCACGGCGCGGGTCGGCACGAAGGAAGCGTGGGAAGCCTTTCTCAAGACATACGGGACCGGTTTCTACGCCCAGCTCGCCCGGCTGCAGATTGCCAAATTGAACCCCGGGGCCACACCGGAATCCGCGGCCGAGCAGGATGCAAAAGCGCGAGCGGAGCGCGAGCAAGCGGAACGCCTCGCGCTCCAGCAAAGGCAGGAGGAGGAGCGCCGGGCCAAGGCGGCGGAGGCCGAACGGGTCAAGGCGCAGCGGGAAGCGGCGGAGGCCGAGCGGCTCAAGACACAACGGGAAGCGGCGGAGCACGAGCGGGCCGAACGCCTCGCGCTCGAGCGACGGCGGGAGGAGGAGCGCCGCGCCAAGGCGGCTGAGGCCGAGCGGCTCAAGGCGCAGCGGGAGGCGGCGGAGCGCGAGCGGACGGAACGCCTCGCGCTCGAACGACGGCAGGAGGAGGAGCGCCGGGCCAAGGCGGCTGAGGTCGAGCGGCTCAAGGCGCAGCGGGAGGCGGCGGAGCGCGTGCGGGCGGAACGCCTCACGCTCGAACGACGGCAGGAGGAGGAGCGCCGCGCCAAGGCGGCGGAGGCCGAGCGGCTCGAGGCGCAGCGGGAAGTGGCGGAACGCGCGCGGGCCGAACGCCTTGCGCTCGAGCGACGGCAGGAGGAGGAGCGCCGCACCAAGGCGGCGGAGGCCGAACGGCTCAAGGCGCAGCGACAAGCGGCGCTGTCGCCGCGGGGCGAGATCGAATCGAACCCGGACCAGTCCTGCGCCACCGCGGAGACGCAGCTCGAACGTTTGCGCGCCAACCCGACGCGCGAGGAGGCGGTTCGGTTTGCCCGCGATCTCAAGTGCGAGGCGTTGCGCCCGCAGGTGAACCGGCTGCTGGAAAGCGTCGGCGGCGAATCGGCGGTCGTTGCGCCGCGGCCGACGCCGAGCGAGCATCCGCAGCAGCCTGAAGCCGCACCGAGCGAACGGCGCGAGAGCGAGACCCCAGTCGGGCCGGAGACTCGTCAGAACCTATGCCAGCGCGAGGAAGAACGGCTCGCGCAGTTGCGCGCCAACCCGGCCCGCGAAGCCGTGGCTCGCTTTGCGCGCGAGCTCGCCTGCGAGGATCTGCGGCCGCAGGTTTTACGATTACTTGAAAGCGTGGGCGGATAGATCGCAGCGGGCCATTAGACTAGTAGCCCAGCGCGAGCCCGTCCTTGCGCGGGTCCGAGCCGCCGATCAGGACGCCGCGCTCCCAATCGATTTGGATGGCTTGGCCGCCACCGAGCGGCAGTGGACGCAGCGCGACGTTGTGGCCGCGTGCCTTGAGGCCTGCGACGGTAGCGGCCGCGACGCCGCGCTCGACCAGCGTGATATCGCCGTCGAAAAACGCCCGCGGCGCATCGATCGCCGCCTGCACGTCCATGCCGTGATCGACCATGTTGCCGATCACGTGCGCATGGCCGACCGCCTGGTAGTGCCCGCCCATCACGCCGAACGACAATTCGCAGCGCCCGTCGCGCATCGCC
>DASZJC010000386.1:0-6391 GCA_035948495.1 Xanthobacteraceae bacterium
GACGAGGTCACGGTACGCGGCACGGCGGTGATGCTCGCCGCCGCCGTCCGTTCCGCCGGCGTGACCACCGCCATGACGTAGGAGGCGCGGGTCGGCACGTCCATTTGCGACAGGGCCGAGCGCACGAGCAGCAGGGCGAGCACGACCGCGAGGTTCGGCGCGAACGCGGCGGCGATGAGGCAGACGCTCGACGGCACGTGGGTGAACACCATCGTGTTGATGAGCCCGATGCGCCCCGCGAGCCGCGCCGCCACCGGATAGGAGAAGGCGCTGAGCACGCTCGACCAGAAGAAAAACACGCTGGCGCCGGCGAGCGAGAGGTCGAAGCGCTCGAACAGCCACAGCGCCAGCAGCGATTGGACGATGAAGCCGCCGGCGAAGGCGTCGAGGCTGAACAGCGCGGCGAGCTTGTAGACGACCGCGCGCGACGGCCCGAGCGCCGCCGCCGGTTTGGGTTCGTCCGCGCGGGCGTGCGGCAGGCGCCGGTAAAGCCCGGCCGCGGCGAGCCCGAGCGCCGCGTAAAACAGGAACATCGCCTTGAACGCCGCGACCCTGCCGAGCCCGACATGCACGAGGACATCGGGCGCGGCGGCGGCGAGCGAGCCCGCGGCGGTCGCCAAGCTGCCGATCAGGCTGTAGCGCGCGAACGCGCGGGTGCGCTCGCCGTCGGCGACGCCGTGCGCCAGCATCGCCTGCTCGAGCGGCACCAGCATCCCGATGTCGCCGGGCGACGGATTGACGGTGCCGAAGAACACGACGGCGATGATGAACGCGATGTGCTCGATTTGCGGCAGGGCGAGCCCGGTCGCGACCATCACCAGCGCGCCCGCCAGCAGAAAGCGGCGCAGGTCGTGCCGGGCGGCGAGGTGGCCGACCGCGAGCGTCATCGCCGCCGACCCGAGCAAGGCCGCGGTCGCCACGAGCCCGACCTCGGCGGCGTTGAAGCCGATGGCGGAGAGATAGGCCGGCAGGATGATGATGGCGAAGCCGTCGCCGAAACCGCGCACGCCGCGCGCCGCGCATACGAGATTGATTTCGCGGGCGGCGGCGGATCGGCTGTCCGACGGTTGCCAAAGCTTCTGCAGCACGAATCCTCCTTTCATGGCACTTACACCGTCATCCTGAGGAGGCCGCGCGCCTTCGCGCGGCCGTCTCGAAGGATGGAAGCAGACTCCGCATTCACCTCCATCCTTCGAGACGCTCGCGCTGCGCGCTCGCTCCTCAGGATGACGTCGCGTTTGTTTCACTTTCGTGAGCAGATGACTTTGCTGAGCAGCGGTTCATCAAATCGTCCACGCGCGCGGCGATGAAGTGCCAGGCGACGTCGAAGTCCTCGCTCACCGCCGGGCAGTCGTCCCACCGTTCGATCGCGGCGGCGGGCGGCGCCAGCGCGGCAAGATCGCAGCCGAACGACACGATGTGCACGGCATCGGCCAATCCTTCCGCGCTCACCCGCTCCGGCCGGCGCGCGCGCGCGTCGATGTCGCGGCGAAGCAATCCTTCGATGACGTTCGGCGGCACCGCGGCGTCCGGTTCCGGGCCTGAGGTCGTCGCATGGAGGTCGAGCTTGCGCTCGCGCGCGCGCCGGTTGAGGTACTCCGCGGCGATCAGGCTCTTGGCGGAGCCGTGCAGGCAGACAAAAGCGATTTTCCTGGCGCTCATGAAGACACCTATTTCACCATCACCCAGGCGGGCTGCAGCAGCGGATAGGCGATCAGCCCGACGACGGCGGTCGCCGCGATCAGCAGCGGATTGTTGACCTTCCAGCGGAACAGCACGGCGAGCGAACCGAGCCCGATCAGCACCGTGAGCCAGTCGCCGATCGCTATGCGGCCGAGCAGGATGCACGCGCCGAGGATCGTGCCGATCGCGGCCGCATAGGCGCCCTTCACGAAGCCTTGGACGTTGGGGTTGAGGCGGTAGCGGGCGAGAAGCGGCGCCGCCACCAGCACCAGGATGAACGACGGCAGAAAGATGCCGACGGTCGACACCAGCGATCCCCAAAAGCCGGCGACCAAGTAGCCGACGAACGTGGCCGTGATGACGACCGGTCCCGGGCTGATCATGCCGACGGCGACGGCGATGAGGAATTGCCTTTGATCGAGCCAGCCGTATTGCTGAACGAGCCCCTGCTCCAGGAACGGAACGATCACGAGACCGCTGCCGAAGGTGAGCGAGCCGGCCTTGAGGAAAAACAGCAGGAGCTTGCCGAGCGTGGAGCCGGACGCAACGGGCGCGAGTTGCGCCAGCGCGGGGACGGCGGCGATCTGCAACGCGATCGGCGGGCGGCGCCCGAACAGGCTGCCGTAATACAAGATGCCGACAAGACCCGCGCCGATGAACAGGAGCGCCACCTCGGCCTGCAGGATCACGGTGACGATGAGGCACGCCGCCGCGATCGCCCATTGCAGCCAATCCTCCATGCCGAGCTTCGCCAGCCGGTAGCAGGAGTGCACGATCAGCGCGATCACCGCCGGGCTCACGCCGTAGAAGATCGCGGTCACCGGCCGGAGATCGCCGAGATAGACGTAGAGCGCTCCCAAGGCGGCCACGATCACGAAATTCGGGAAGATGAAGGCCCAGCCGCCAACCCACGCGCCCCAAAACCCGCCGCGCAAATAGGCGATGTAGATGCCGACCTGGATCGCCAGCGGTCCCGGCAGCGACTGGCAGATGGCAATCGATTCGCGCATCTGTTCCTTCGACAGCCATCCCCGCTCGGCGACGAGCTCGCGCTCCATCTGCCCGACGAGCGCGACCGGCCCGCCGAACCCGAGGAGGCCGAGGCGCAGGAAATAGAGCGCGAGCTCGATCAAGCGGCCGCGCGCGGGTTGCGTCGCCGTCGTCATCGCCAGACCCCCTCTTCGGCGCGCGGCTGTTTCACGCCGCGGCAAAGGCGCCATTCGTCGTCTCTTCTTCCGCTACGAGAGGCCGGGTCACGGGCGTGCCCCGGCCCCTTCGTCGCGGAACTCAGCTCTTGCCGGCCGCGGTCTTGTCGAGGGCGGCACGCAGCCCGCGCGCGAGCTTTTCCGCGTCGTCGTTCGCCCAGAAGTGGATGAAGATCATGCGCGGCTGCTCGTCGAGCATGTGGCTGTGAATGGCGGTCACCTCGATGCCGTTCGCGCGCAATGTCTTGATGAGCGGATTGACCTCCTCGGCGGTGACCAGGAAGTCGCCGGTGATGGCCGCCTTGCCGCCGCCGGTCGGCTGGAAGTTGATCGCGTTGGCGCCGCCCATGGGTCCGGTGACGGCGACGCCGCTTTCGGTCGGCGGTTCGCGGCGCGGCACGCCGAACTGATAAACTCCGCCGTTCGCCTGGCCCTTGGCGCCGATGATCGCGTCGAGCTTGGCGGTGTCGAGGTCGACGGCGGGCGGGGTCGACGGCGCGGACGGCGGCGCGAGCGGCGTCTTGCTCACCGCGAGCGCCGCGTGCAGCGCCTGCGCGATTTTCACCGGATCGCCGTGCCCGCCAACGTGCATGTAGAAGGTGGCGGGGCTCGCGCGGAGCAGGTGATTGTGCACGGCGGTCACTTCGAGGCCGCCGTCGAGGAGCTTGCTCATGACCGGATTGATCTCGGTCTCGAGCAGCACGAGATCGCCCATGATCATCGCGCCGCCGTGCATCGGCTTGAACGCGACCCAGCCGCCGAGCGCGAAGGCCGGGCGGATGGCGACGCCGTCGAGCGTCACTTGCAGGTCGCTGCGGGGAAAGCCGTAGCGGTGAACGTCGCCGGCGACCGCGGCGCTGCGCCCGAGCGCTTCGTCGACCTTTTTCCAGTCGATCTCCTGGGCGAAGGCGCCCGATGCCGCCAGCGCGGCGACACTGCAAGCCGCCATGATCATCTTAAATCGTTTCATGACTCCTCCTTTTGATTGGGCGCTGGGCCCGCTTGGTTTCCCCCACTAGCCGCAAATGCCGCATGGACGAGGAACGCACGGTCGCCGCCTGCGCCGGAATCGGCGCGGATGAAAGGCGCATGGGACGTGAATGTGGGAAAGTCGGCTGCGTTCCGTCCATGCGCAATCGCCTCGACACTTCGAGCGTTGCGCAGCGCTTGGACGGGAAGGCCGTCTGACCGGGAGCCTGCGATCCCCGGAAGCCGCAAGCATAGGGGCGCGGCGCGCTCTCCGCAACCGGCCGCCGCCCCCGCGCGGACAAAACGCCGTGAGCGACCAACCCGCTGGAACCGACCAACGCGCGCGCAAACAACGCGCGGCCCGATTGACTCCCGCCGGCTTCGCGCGTAGAGCGGCCGCTTCGGGCTTGAACGCAGTCGCCCGGCTTCCCAAGGCATCCGCCCAAGAACTGCGCCTTTCCCGTTCGTTCGGGCGAAGGCTGCCGGCGCATGTCACGCTCTGCTCGGGTCCAGAACATCGGCCGAAAGCCTCGTTGCGAACGATCGAAGGCAACCGCAAGGAGGATTGCGATGCGATGGATTACGCGCGAGCACGTCAAGGTCGACCGCGTCGCCTGCCCGTGGCTCATCAAAAAATTCGTCGATCCCGACGCCGAGTTCATCTTCGTCCCGGCCGACAAGGTGATGGAGGAGGCAAAGCGCCTCGACGCCATTGCCTACGACGTGACGAACGTCGAACTCGGACACCACGGCAAGGAGTGCTCGTTCGAGGCGATCCTCAAGAAGTACAAGCTCATCGGCAATCCGGCGCTCGTGCTGTTGGGAAAGATCGTCAATGGCGCCGACACCGACAACACGCTCTACCGCCAGCCGGAGGGACCGGGGCTCGAAGCGATCGCCGAGGGCTTCCGCCATCTCGGGTTCACGGACGACCACGCCGTGAATGCGGCGGAGTGGATCGTCTACGACGCGTTGTACGCGTACTGTCAGAAAATGGTGCGCGACGGCAAGCCCGACGGGCAATTCGCGGCGTAGCCAGCGCGGCGCAGCGGGAGGTGAGGCGCCGGCAGGGCGATTCGTGAGCCGTCGCGCAGGCAGGCGGCAAAACGCATCCCGCGCTTGCTGGTCGGGCAGCAACGGCTTTCTATGGCTCTTCGATGGCGATACGCTCCAGCAGCGCGGGCCGGATTCGCCGCGCTTGCGACCCCATGCCTTTCTTCGTAGCGTGAAACGGGGCGGCAGACTCGCATCCGGGACGGGGACGGTAACGGGCTGTGCTGAAGGGCCTTCTCACACTTGCTTTGACCCGCCGCCCGCTCGTCCTGCTCGGGCTTCTGGTGTTCGTCGGCACCGGAGTGTTCGCCTTCTCACGGCTGAATATCGAGGCCTATCCGAATCCGGCGCCGGTCATCCTGGAGATCACCGCGCAGTCCGCGGGGCTGTCGGCCGAGGAGATGGAGCGCTATTTCACCATCCCGATCGAGGTCGGCCTGGCCGCCACGCCGGGAGTGGACGTCATCCGCTCGACTTCCTTCTACGGATTGTCGTTCGTGCGCGTCGTGTTCCAATACGGCGTCGACTACTACTTCGCGCTCACCCAGACCGCGATCAACCTGCAGCAGAACGTCAGCCTGCCAAACAACGTGGTCCCGCAGATTCAGGGCACCAGCCTGGTCGGCGAAATCTATCGCTATCAGGTGGTGGGGCCGCCGCATTTCGGGCTGACCAACCTGCGCACCGTCCAGGATTGGGTGCTGCAGCGCAGGCTCCTCACGGTGCCCGGCGTCGTGCAGGTCAACGCCTGGGGCGGAACCACCAAAGAATACGAGGTCGAGGTCGATCTGCACAAGCTCGACGCCTACAACGTCACGCTGCCGCAGGTCATCAGCGCGATCGGGGCTGCCAACCTGAACGTGGGCGGACGCACGATCAATTTCGGCCAGCAGTCGGTCAACGTGCGCGGCGTCGGTCTCATGGACAGCGGCGGCGCTTCGGACCTCACCCAGGGCTACCGGGTCGAGGACATCGAGAACGTTCTGTTGTCCCAATCGAACGGCGTGCCGGTGTTCGTCAAGGACGTCGCCAAGGTCTCGGTCGGCTACGTGCCGCGGCTCGGCAAGGCGGGCCGCGACAAAGAGGACGACGTGGTTGCGGCGATCGTCATCATGAATCGCACGCTGCATACCAACGACGTGACAGCACGCGTCGAAGCCGAGGTCGACAAGATCAACCGCGACGGCACTCTGCCTCCCGGCGTGAAGCTCGTTCCGTTCTACGACCGCACCAGCCTGGTGGCCGTCACCACGTCGACCGTCCTGCACAACCTCATTTTCGGGTGTCTGCTGATTTTCCTCATGCAATGGGTCTTCCTCGGCGACCTGCGCAGCGCGATCATCGTCGGTGCCAATATCCCGTTCGCGCTGTTCTTCAGCATCATCATCCTGGTGCTGCGCAACGAGGACGCCAACCTGCTGTCGGTCGGCGCGGTCGATTTCGGCATCATCGTCGACGCCGCCGTGATCCTGGTCGAAAAC
>DASZJC010000387.1:0-3060 GCA_035948495.1 Xanthobacteraceae bacterium
CGCTCCGGGCTGTTCGCGCCGGTCGACCCTGCCGCCTACATCGAGAAGATCGTCAACAGCGACGCCGTGCCCCGTTTCGAGGACTGGCGCGCCATCAACGCCCAGGCGCTCGTCACCGGTCGCCTCACGCGCCAGCCCGACGGCCGCCTCAAGGCCGAGTTCCGGCTGTGGGACGTGTTCGCGGGCCAGCAACTCACCGGCCAGCAATATTTCACCACCCCCGACATATGGCGCCGCGTCGCCCACATCATCGCCGACGCGGTCTACGAGCGGCTGACCGGCGAGAAGGGCTATTTCGATACGCGCGTGGTGTTCGTCGACGAAACCGGCCCGAAGGAACGGCGGATCAAGCGCCTCGCCATCATGGATCAGGACGGCGCCAACGTGGGTTACATCACCCGCGGCGACGACCTGGTGCTGACCCCGCGGTTCAGCACCAGCGATCAGGTGATCACCTACATGTCGTACGGGCAGGGCGATCCGAAGGTGTACCTCTACAACACGCAAACGCGCCAGCGCGAGGTCGTCGGCAACTTCCCGGGCATGAGCTTCTCGCCGCGATTTTCTCCCAACGGCGACATGGTGATCATGAGCCTGCAGCAGGGCGGCAACTCCAACCTGTTCGTGATGGACCTGCGCTCGCGCGCGACGACGCGCCTCACCGACACCGCGGCGATCGACACGTCGCCGTGCTATTCGCCGGACGGCGGGCGCATCTGCTTCGAGTCCGATCGCGGCGGCCACCCGCAGATCTACATCATGGGCAAGGACGGCGGCCCGGCCCAGCGGGTGAGCTTCGGCGAAGGCTCGTACTCGACGCCGGTGTGGTCGCCGCGCGGCGATGCCATCGCGTTCACCAAACAATACCAGGGGCAGTTCGCGATCGGCATCATGGGCGTGGATGGCACGAACGAACGCATCCTGACCGCGGGCTTTCACAACGAGGGCCCGACCTGGGCGCCGAACGGCCGCGTGCTGATGTTCTTCCGCGACACGTCCGGCGGTCCGGGGCCGTCGCTCTATACGATCGATATTACGGGCCGCAACGAACAGAAAGTGCCGACGCCGAGCCTTGCGTCGGATCCCGCCTGGTCGCCGCTGCTCTCGTAGAGCATGATCCGGAAAAGGGGGTGCCGGTTTTCCGAAGCGGATGGAAGCGTGCCGGTACCATGGTGTCGGGACGGACGATGCGTGTTGAGGGAGCATTAACCATTACGAAAGCTTTCGGGGGCTTTCGCGCTTTCGACGGGTCGTTGCAAGGGGCCGTCAAGGTTGACGGAACCTTGGCTTAACGAACCGGCTGCTAGACCGGCGGACATGTGTCCGGTCAGGGCGTGAGAAGGGAGTCACCAGATGACCGTTGCGATGGGTGGATGGCGCGGCGTGAAGCTGGCCGTGGTCTTGGCGGCGGGGCTCGCGCTTGCGGCCTGCGCCAGCAATCCCAATCAGGGTGCGCTGGGCGCCGGCGCGGCGGCGCCCGGGAGCCAGCAGGACTTCGTGGTGAACGTCGGCGATCGCGTGTTCTTCGAGACCGATTCCTCCGAGCTGACCGCGCAGTCGCGCGGCACGCTCGACAAGCAGGCCCAGTGGCTGCAGATGTACAATCGCTATGCGTTCACGATCGAGGGCCACGCCGACGAGCGCGGGACCCGCGAGTACAACATCGCGCTCGGCGCCCGGCGCGCGCAGACGGTGCGCGACTATCTGGCGTCGCGCGGCATCGATGCCAACCGCATGCGGACGATTTCCTACGGCAAGGAACGGCCGGTCGCGGTGTGCGACGACATTTCGTGCTGGTCGCAGAACCGCCGCGCCGTCACGGTGCTCAACGCGAGTTCGTGAGCGGATCTCGCGCTTCGGCCGCAGCGGCTGCGACTGCTCGATCGGTGCGGACACATTTTGGTCGCACTCGGTTCGATATGCTGATCGATCCGCGATAAATCCGAGCCCGCATCCATGACCGACCTGTCTCGCAGCGTCCAGACAGCGGCCGCGCTGGCGGCCGCTTGGCTCCTGCTCGCGTCTCCGGCCGGCGCGCAGATGTCCGAGGCCGATCTCGTCGTGCGCATCGAGCAGCTGGAGAACCAGGTTCGCCAGCTGACCGGCACGGTCGAGCAGCTGCAGTACCGCAACCAGCAACTCGAGGAGCAGCTCCGGCGCGGGCAGCAAGCCGACGTGCGGTCTCCGGGGCCCGCGCCGCGGCCGGCGCCGCCGCTCGCCCCGGTCGGGGCGGCCCAGCCGCCCGTGCCGGCGGCGCCGCCCGTGGAGGCGCAGCCGGTCATGCCGGGACCGGCGCCGGCGCGCCGCGCCGACGTGTTCGATCCGTCCCAGAACCCGAACGCGCCCGGCGCGCCGCGACCGCTCGGCTCGTTTGCCGCGACGGCGCCCGCCGGTGAACCGCCGGCGGGGGTTCCGGTCGGTGCCGCAACGCCACCGGTGCCGGGGGCCCCGCTCGACCTGTCGGCGCCCGCCGGCCAGCCCGGTGAGCCGGCCTATGCGGCCCCGCCGACCTATGCGGCCCCGGCCACGGGCGCGCCGCCGCCAGCCGGTGCGCTGCCGCCGCCCCCGCCGCGCAACCCCAACGCCACCGGAGGCGCGCTCGCCACCCTGCCACCGTCCGCGACCCCGCGCGACGAGTTCGACCTCGCCCATGGCTACGTGCTGCACAAGGACTATGCGCTCGCCGAGCAGGCCTTTCGCGATTTCCTGAAGAAATACCCCGGCGACGCGCGCGCCGCGGATGCGAATTACTGGCTCGGCGAGAGCTTGTTCCAGCGCCAGAAATATCGCGATGCCGCCGAGCTGTTCCTCACCATCTCGCGCGACCATGCGACCGCCGCCAAGGCGCCTGACGCGCTGCTGCGGCTCGGCCAATCGCTTGCCCAGCTGGGCGAGAAGGACGCCGCCTGCGGCACCTTGGCGGAGGTCGGCCGCAAGTATCCCCGCGCCGCGTTGAGCGTCAGGCAGGCGGTCGAGCGGGAACAAAAGCGTGTCCATTGCTGACGGGGCGGCCGCGATCTCCGAGCGCGAGATCGCCGGGCTGTTCGCGTCGTTTCCTCG
>DASZJC010000388.1:0-2946 GCA_035948495.1 Xanthobacteraceae bacterium
GCCTACCTGGGGGCGGAGACGACGCAGCGGGTCGGCGCGCAGCACACGCTCAATGCCGAATACTTCAAGCGCATCGATGCCCTCAACTACACCATGCTGCACGACGACGGGCAGCACGTGGACGATCTCGAACACGCCGACGTGGTGCTGGTCGGCATCTCGCGCACGTCGAAGACCCCTACCTCGATCTATCTCGCCAACCGCGGGGTGAAGACCGGCAACGTGCCGCTGGTGCCCGGCATGCCGGTGCCGCCCGCGCTCGAACTCCTGAGCCAGCCGCTGGTGGTCGGGCTCCTCGCCAGTCCCGAGCGCATCGTGCAGATACGCCAGAACCGCCTGCTCGGTCTCAAGGCACAGCGCGACGACGATCTCTACGTCGATCGCGACGCCGTGGCCGAGGAGGTCGCATTCTCGCGCCGCCTCTGTGCCAAGCACAATTGGCCGTTGATCGACGTCACCCGGCGTTCGATCGAGGAAACCGCGGCCGCCGTGCTCAAACTGCTATCCGATCGGCGGCGGCAACCGGTGGCGTGATGGGGCTGTGGCTGGCCTCATCGCCGTTGGTGCTTGCGTCGGGAAGCACGGTGCGCCGTGCTCTCCTGGAGGCCGCCGCCATTCCGGTCGAGGCACGCCCGGCGAACCTCGACGAGCGGGCGATCGAAGCGGACGCGCCAAGCGAGGACCCCTCCGCCGTCGCGGCGCTGCTGGCGCGCGAGAAGGCACTGCGGGTGGCGGCGAGCGTCCCCGGCCGCTTGGTCGTCGGCGCCGACCAGACCTTGGCGCTCGGCCGCCGCCGGTTCGACAAGCCCGCGGATCGCGCCACCGCCCGGGCGCAGCTCAAGGCGCTCGCCGGCCGGACCCATGAATTGCATGCGGCCGTCGCGGTCGCGCGCGGCCGGGACGTGCTGTTCGAGCATGTCGCCGTCGCCCGCCTGACCATGCGGCCCCTGAGCGAGACCTTCCTCGACCGCTATCTCGACGCGGCCGGCGCGGCCGTCAGCGCCAGCGTCGGCGCTTATCAGGTCGAAGCCATCGGGATTGAGCTGTTCGACCGCATCGAGGGCGACTACTTCACCATTCTCGGCTTGCCGCTCTTGCCGTTGCTGGCATACCTGCGGGCGGAAGGAAGCTTGGCCGCATGACCGCTCCCGCCTTGCGCCGCGCCTGCATCATGGGCCACCCGGTGGCGCAGTCGCGCTCGCCCATGCTGCACGGCTATTGGCTCAGGACGCTTGGGATCGACGGCGCCTACGAGCGCGCCGACGTGCCGCCGGAGGATTTTCCCGCGTTCTTCCGCGATTTGCCTGGGCATGGCTTCGTCGGCGGCAACATCACCAAGCCGCACAAGGAGGCCGCTTTCCGGCTGGTCGATCGTCGCGAAGGTGCCGCCGACGCGATCGGAGCGGTCAACACCGTTTGGTTCGAGAACGGTGCGCTGGTGGGCGGCAACACCGATTACCTGGGATACCTCGCCCATGCGGACGATCGCGCGCCCGGCTGGGCCGCAGCCGGGGGGCTTGCGGTCGTGTTCGGTGCCGGCGGGGCGGCGCGCGGCGTTGTCTACGGGCTACGCGAACGCGGGCTCGAGGTTGCCCTCATCAATCGCACCCGCGCCCGCGCCGAGGAGCTGGCGCGGCATTTCGCCCCGCATGTTCGCGTGCACGGGTTCGGCGACGTCCCCCGGCTCTTGGCCGACGCGGCCCTTCTCACCAACACGACGGCGCTCGGCGCGCTCGGCCAGCCGCCGCTCAAGATCGATCTGACGCCGCTCAAGGCCGATGCGGTGGTCTACGATATCAATTACGTGCCGCTGGAGACCGAACTCATGAAGGCGGCGGCGAAACGCGGCCTGCGCACCGTCGACGGCCTTGGCATGCTGTTGCACCAGGCAGTGCCCGCATTCGCCAAGTGGTTCGGGGTCGTGCCCAAGGTCACGGCGGAGCTGCGCACGCTCCTCGAAGCCGACATCCGCGCCAAGACCGGGGTCTCGTGATGCTCGTGCTCGGCCTCACCGGCTCGATCGGCATGGGCAAGTCGACCGCTGCCCGGTTCTTCGCCGAGGCCGGGGTGCCGGTGCACGATGCGGATGCCGCCGTGCATCGGCTTTACGCCGGCGAGGCGGTCGGACCGATCGACCAGGCGTTCCCGGGCACGGTCACGGACGGCAAGGTCGACCGGGTGAAGCTTGCGGCCCGCGTGCTCGACGATCCGGCAGCGCTCAAGCGGCTCGAGGCGATCGTGCACCCGCTGGTACGCGCCCAGGAGGTCCGGTTTCTGGCCGAGGCGGCCGCCCGCGGGGCGCCGGTCGTGGTGCTCGACATTCCTCTGTTGTTCGAGGTCGGCGGGCAGGACCGGGTCGACGCGGTGGTGGTGGTCTCGGCCCCGTCGGAACTGCAGCGCGAGCGCGTTCTCACCCGCGCCGACATGAGCACGGGCAAGCTTGACGCCATCCTGTCCAAGCAGACACCCGACGAGGAAAAGCGCCGCCGCGCGCATTTCGTAGTGGATAGTTCCCGCAGCTTCGATTCCGCCCGGGCCCAGATTCATGGCATTTTGCGCGCCGTTGCTGGTATGCCGGGCCGGCGGCGTGATTCGCGACCTCAACCTCATGCGTGAAATCGTGCTCGATACCGAGACCACCGGGCTCGACCCCCTGACGGGGGATCGGGTGGTGGAGATCGGCTGCGTCGAGCTTTTCAACCGCATCCCGACCGGCCAGACTTTCCACCGCTACATCAACCCCGAGCGCGACGTGCCGGCCTCCGCCTTCGAGGTGCACGGGCTTTCGGCCGAGTTCCTCAGGGACAAGCCGCCCTTTGCCGAGGTCGCCGAGGATTTCCTTGCTTTCGTCGGCGATGCCGCGCTCGTCATTCACAACGCGGCGTTCGATGCCGCCTTCCTCAATTCCGAGCTCGAGCGGGTCAGCAAGCCGTTGATTGCGCGCGA
>DASZJC010000389.1:0-11868 GCA_035948495.1 Xanthobacteraceae bacterium
TCGACGTCGCGCGCCTGCGCCAGCTTCTGGGCAAAGGCGAAGGACGCCGCCATGTTCTGCCCGGCGAACGACATGGCCTTCTTGCTCGCGTCGCTCGCGCCCGCGTGCGCTGCCGCCGCCTGCCCTTCGACGCGCGCGACCGCCTGCTGGGCGGCGACCATGAATCCGTCGAACGCCTGCTTGGCCTGCGCCACGCTCGTTTCCGCCATTCGGCGCATCTCGGCGGGGATTTCGAAACTCGACATCGGGTCTTTCGCCATCGTGACCTCCCACGGCTCGCCGCGATACGGCTCGCCTCAATTAAGCATGTTCCGGCGCGGCGGGCACTTCGTTGCCGTAGCGCATGCCATAGCGATATGTCGCAAGGGGCCGGACGGTTCCGGCCCGCCTTAAGGTTATCCCCGCCTCGAGCGGTACCCACCCCGGATCAAGTCCGGGGCAGGCTTTTGCCGGAACATGCGCTAAGACATCGCCTACCCTGCGGCGGCGCCTCCGGGGCCGGTGAAGCCGATGACCCAGTCCGACCCGCTCCTCACCTATATCCGCGACGCGCGCCTGGCGAACCACGCGCTGAGCGCGGCGCCGGTGTGGCTGTGGGCGGCGGACGGAACGCGGGTGCTGTGGGCCAATGCGGCGGGCGCGGCCGTCCTCGGGGCGGCAAGCCCGCATGCGCTCGCCGAGCGGCGGATGTCGCCCGCGCACCCGCTCGCGGCCCAGGTCGTGCGCCTCGCCGGAACACTGCCGCACGCGGACGCACCGCGGCTCGAGCGCCTGCGCGGCATCGGGGCGGGGGTCGGGCGCACGGTCGTGTGCGCCTGCTCGCGCTTCGCGCTCGCCAACGGCATGCCGGCGATCCTGATCGCGGCGAGCGAGGCGGTCGGGCCGGCGCTGCCGCTCGCCGAACGGGTGACGCGCCTCTTCGCCGGATGCGAAGCGCCGCTCGCGGCGTTCGCGGCGGACGGCGCGCTGCTGCACGCGGCTGCGGCCGCGGCAGTGCGCCTGGGCGAGGCGACGAATCTCGCGGCACTCGGCGCCGAGCATCTCGCCGACGCGGCGCGCGCAACCGGACGCGCAAGCGGCGAGAGCGCGATCGGGCGCGTCATCCTCGAGCGCATCGGCGGCGCCCCCGCAAGCGTGCTCCTCGTCACGTTCCCCGATGCAGCGCCCGCAGAGATCGACGCTCCGGACGCGCTGCCGAGTTCGTCCGAACCGACGGCCGATGAAATCGCGCCGCTGTATTCGCCGCCCGAGCGGCGGCATCCGCTGCGCTTCGTGTGGCAGATCGATCCGGACGGGCGCTTCACCTTGGGCAGCGACGAGTTTGCCGAGGCGATGGGGCCGCGCACTACGGCGCTCGTCGGCCGGCCGTGGCGCGAGATCGCGGGCGCGCTGGCGCTCGATCCGGAGGGCCGCGTCGAGCAGGCGATCGCCTCGCGCGACACCTGGAGCGGCATTCACGTGGCCTGGCCGCTCGACGGCGCGCCGGCGCCCGTCGACGTGGAACTGTCCGGGCTTCCGACGTTCGACCGCGAGCGGACGTTCCGCGGCTATCGCGGCTTCGGAGTGTGCCGCGACGTCGCCGCCCTCAACGCGGCGATGGCGGCGCGCGGCGCTTGCGCCGCGCCGGCGGGCACCCCGGGCGACGGTGCGCCGGAATTCGCCGCGCCTGCGCCCGCCGCGCCTGCGGTCGAAGCGGCTGCGGAACCGAAGCCGCTGCTCACCCTGGTGCCGGCCGCCAAGAACGTGGTGCCGTTTCGCGCCGCCGGCCCGGCGGCAAGCGACAAGCGGCCGGCGCTCAGTCCAGTCGAGCGAACGAACTTCCGCGAGATCGCCAAGGTGCTGGGCGCCCCGGAAGGCGAAGACGGAGGCGTGGCGCCGGCGATCGAGCCGGAGCCGAAGCCCGACGCATCGGCCGAGGCCGCGACGCCCGCGGAGCCTTTTGCCGACCCCGCCGCCCCTGCGACACCGCCTGCGCCGGACGCCGCACCCGCCGCGTCCGCGCCGCTCGAGCGCCTGGAGCGCGCCGAGCTTGCGCTGCGGGCGAGCGAAGCGGAGAACCGCGAGCTCAAATCAATCCTCGATACCGCGACCGACGGCGTCGTCGTCATCGCGCGCGACGGCCGCATCGCCGCGCTCAGCCGCAGTGCCGAAGCGCTGTTCGGCTACGAGGCCGACGACCTGCGCGGCCATCCGTTCGTCGACCTGTTCGCGCCGGAAAGCCGGAGCGCGGCGCGCGATTATCTCGACGGGCTCGCACGCGACGGGGTCGCGAGCGTGCTCAACGACGGGCGCGAGGTGATCGGCCGCGTGCGCCAGGGCGGGCTGATCCCGCTGTTCATGACGCTCGGACGGATCGGCGAGGACGGCGACAAGTTCTGCGCCGTGCTGCGCGACCTGAGCCAATGGAAGCGCGCCGAAGAGGAGCTCGCGGAATCGAAGCGCCAGGCGGAACGGGCCGCGGCGGCCAAATCCGACTTCCTCGCCAAGATCAGCCACGAGATCCGCACCCCGCTCAACGTCGTCATCGGCTTCTCCGAGGTCATGATGGAGGAGCGGTTCGGGTCGATCGGCAACGAGCGCTACCGCGAGTACGTCAAGGACATCCACGCCTCCGGCGGTCACCTCGTCTCGCTGATCAACGACCTGCTCGACCTGTCCAAGATCGAAGCGGGCAAGCTCGACCTCACCTTCACGAGCGTCAGCCTCAACGGCCTGGTGCAGCAATGCGTCGCCCTGATGCAGCCGCAGGCGAACCGCGAGCGCATCATCATCCGGACCTCGTTGGCGCCGACGCTGCCGCCGGTCATGGCCGATGCTCGCTCGATCCGCCAGATCGTGCTCAATCTCTTGTCGAACTCGATCAAGTCCACCGGCGCCGGCGGGCAGGTGATCGTGTCGACGGCGCCGACCGAGCGCGGCGAAGCGATGCTGCGCGTGCGCGATACCGGCATCGGCATGAGCGAGAAGGAGATCGAGGCCGCGCTCGAGCCGTTCCGCCAGCTCGCCACCTCCACCCGCTGGGGCTCCGGCGGCGGCGGGCTCGGCCTGCCGCTCACCAAGGCGCTCGCCGAAGCCAACCGCGCCTCCTTCGCGATCAAGAGCGCGGCCAATGCCGGCACCCTGGTCGAGATCGCCTTCCCGCCCGCCCGCGTCGCCGCGCAGTAGACTCCCTCTCGCCGCCTGCGGGGATAGGGAAGCCCGTCATCACAGGAATCGGCTAAGCTTGCCGTGGCGCGCGCCGGCCGAAGCCCTTATGTCAGCCAAGCCGGCATGACACGGAGGCCAGGATGGGTGCTGCACGACGAGGCGCAGGCTGGCTGGCCGCGGTCCTGCTGCTGCTCGCGCCGACCGCGCGCGCGGCCGAACCGGTCGATCTCCTGCTCGTTCTCGCCTCCGACGTCTCGCGCAGCGTCGATGCGGAAAAGTTCGAGCTGCAGCGGCGCGGCTACGGGCACGCCATGGCGGACCCGCGCGTGCTGGAAGCGATCCGCTCCGGCAGCAACGGCCGCATCGGCGTGTGCTTCGTCGAATGGTCGGGGGTGATGTCGCAGAAGGTGGTGATCGATTGGACCGCCATCGGCGACGCCGACACGGCGCACCAGTTCGGCGACCGCATCCTCGAGGCGCCGCGCTCGTTCACCGACCGCACCTCGATCAGCGCGGCGATCGACTTCGCCATGACGCAGCTCGACAGCGCGCCGTTCGAAGCGGCGCGCCGCACCATCGACGTGTCGGGCGACGGCACCAACAACAGCGGGCGCGAGGTCACCGCCGCGCGCGACGAGGCGGTCGCCAAGGGCGTCACCATCAACGGGCTCGTCATCCTGAGCGAGCGCCCGCTCGCCTGGAACCCGGAGCACACCAATCCGCCGGGCGGGCTGGAGAATTACTACCGCCAGAACGTGATCGGCGGCCCGCGCGCATTCGTGATGGCGGCGCAGCACTTCAACGCGTTCGGCCAGGCGATCATCAACAAGCTGATCGCCGAAGTGGCGATGGTCGGGCCGGCAACGAAGCTGGCGAATAGCGAATAGCGAATAGAAGGTCCTGAGACGCCAATCATCACTACTATTCGCTATTCGCTATTCGCTATTCGCTGTAGCCCAGAGCGATGCCCCACCTGTTCACCCTCTCCGACATCGAAGCCGCGCTGCCGGTCGTGCGTGCCGCCGTGCCGGTCACGCCGCACTACGCCTGGCCGCTGCTCAAGACGGCGACCGGCGTCGAGGTCGTGGTCAAGCACGAGAACCACACGCCGATCGGCGCCTTCAAGGTGCGCGGCGGGCTCGTCTATCTCGACCGGCTCAAACGCGCGCGCCCGGGCGTCGCCGGCATCGTCTCGGCCACCCGCGGCAATCACGGCCAGTCGCTCGCCTTCGCCGGCAACCGCATGGGAATGGCGGTGACGATCGTGGCGCCGTTCGGCAATTCGCCCGAGAAGAACGCGGCGATGCGCGCCTTCGGGGCCGAGCTCGTCGAGCATGGGCGCGACTTCGACGAAGCCAAGGATCGCGCCGGCGCGCTCGCCGCGGAGCGCGGGCTCGCATTCGCGCCCTCGTTCCACCGCGACCTCGTCGTCGGAGTCGCGACCTATGCCTACGAGTTGCTGACCGCGTGCGCCGACCTCGACGTCATCTACGTGCCGATCGGGCTCGGCTCCGGGATTTGCGGCGTCATCGGCGTGCGCGACGCGCTTGGCCTGAAGACCGCGGTCGTCGGCGTGGTGTCGGAACGGGCCAACGCCTACCGGCTCTCGGTCGCGGCCGGCCACGCGGTGCCGACCAATTCGGCGGCGACCTTCGCCGACGGCATCGCGGTGCGGGTGCCCGATCCGGCCGCCGTCGAGATCATCGCCCGCGGCGCCGAGCGCGTGGTCGAGGTGTCGGAGGAGGACATTGCCGAGGCGATACGGGTCATGTTCAGCGCGACCCATTCGGTCGCCGAGGGCGCGGGCGCCGCGCCGCTCGCCGCGCTGACGAAGGAGCGCGACCACCTGCGCGGGCGCCGCGCCGCCGTGATTCTCACCGGCCAGAACATCGACCGGGCGATGCTGCAGGCGGTGCTCGCCGGAGAGACGCCGCAGGTCGACTGAATCCCTCCCCCGCTTGCGACCCCTTGCGGGGGAGGGATTGCTTGACGTTTCCGGCCGCCCGGCTATGCAAGTCGCGGAGGCGCAAGCCAATGAAAAAAGTCTATCCCGACGCGCGGACGGCGCTTGCCGGACTGCTGAAGGACGGCATGCTGATCATGGCGGGCGGCTTCGGGCTGTGCGGCATCCCGGAAAGCCTGATCCTCGCCATCCGCGACTCCGGCGTGAAGGGCCTCACCGTGGTGTCGAACAACGCCGGCATCGACGGCGTCGGCCTCGGCCTGCTGCTCGACACCAAGCAGATCCGCAAGATGATTTCGTCCTACGTCGGCGAGAACAAGACGTTCGCGCAGCAATACCTAGCGGGCGAGCTGGAGATCGAGTTCAATCCGCAGGGAACGCTGGCCGAACGCATTCGCGCGGGCGGCGCCGGGGTTCCGGCCTTCTTCACCAGGACCGGCGTCGGCACCCAGATCGCCGACGGCAAGGAAGTGCGCGAGTTCGACGGCGACATGTTCGTGATGGAGCACGGCCTGATCGCGGATCTGGCGATCGTGCACGCCTGGACGGGCGACACCGAAGGCAACCTCGTCTACCGCAAGACCGCGCGCAACTTCAATCCGATGATGGCGACGGCCGGCCGGGTCACGGTCGCCGAGGTCGAAAACCTGGTCGAGCCGGGCAGCGTCGATCCCGATCACATCATCACGCCGGGCGTGTTCGTGCAGCGCATCGTGCACGTGCCGAACGCGAAGAAGCACATCGAGCAGCGCACGACGCGCAAGCGCGCGTAAATCCTCCCGCGCAAGCGGGGGAGGAAGCAGGAAAGATTAAGGAGTAACCGTGGCCTGGACCCGCGAGCAGATGGCCGAACGCGCCGCCAAGGAGCTGCGCGACGGCTTCTACGTCAATCTCGGCATCGGCATTCCCACCCTGGTGTCGAACTACATTCCCGCCGGCATGAGCGTGCAGTTGCAGAGCGAGAACGGCATGCTCGGAACGGGCCCGTTCCCGTTCGAGGGCGAGGAGGACCCCGACCTGATCAACGCCGGCAAGCAGACGGTGACCGAGCTGCCGACGACCAGCTATTTCTCCAGCGCCGACAGCTTCGCCATGATCCGCGGCGGGCACATCGACCTGTCGATCCTCGGCGCCATGCAGGTGGCCGAGAACGGCGACCTCGCCAACTGGATGATCCCGGGCAAGATGGTGAAGGGCATGGGCGGCGCCATGGACCTGGTCGCCGGGGTCAAGAAGGTGGTCGTCGTGATGGAACACACGGCCAAGGACGAGCCCAAGCTGCTGCATCGCTGCACCCTGCCGCTCACCGGGGCGGGCGTGGTCGACCTGGTGATCACCGATCTGGGCGTGTTCGAGATCGCCAAGCACCGGCCGGGCGTGCATCGGGGCGACGCGGCCGGCATGAGCCTGATCGAAGCCGCCCCGGGCGTGAGCGTGGAAGAGATCCGCGCCAAGACGCAGGCGGGTTTCCGGGTCGGGCCGGGGCTCAACTAGAGCATCCGGGAATAAGCTGCAGCGGGATGGCCATCGGCCATGCCGCTGCAGGAGCGGCCCCCGGCCACGAAAGGGTCACAGACCGCCGACATAAGCTGCCCATTGACGACCGGCGCCGGCATCCGGCCCGATCCTCCTGCAGCATCGGATGAAACGATCTTGACCACGGCTGCCGGCTTCAAACGCCTGGGATTGGCGATCGCCGGCGTGCTCGCGGCGGCCGCCCTCGTGGTGATCGCCGGACCTTTGTTCATTC
This sequence comes from Xanthobacteraceae bacterium, assembly GCA_035948495.1. Taxonomy (GTDB): domain Bacteria; phylum Pseudomonadota; class Alphaproteobacteria; order Rhizobiales; family Xanthobacteraceae; genus AP-16. The sequence continues at coordinate 6,861 of DASZJC010000389.1, forward strand.
CGCGCGAGGCCGTGCTCGCCGCCATCAAGGGCGAGATCCGGGCGGCCACCGGCCTCGATCTGACGGTGCGCGGGCACGCATCGGTATCGTTGTTTCCGTGGGGCAACGTCAGCCTCGGCGACGTGGTGCTGGCGGGGGCCGCCGACAACGAACCAGCCCTCGCGGCCAAGGAACTGCATGCGCGGCTGCGGCTGGTGCCGCTGCTGTTCGGTCGCATCGGCGCCGCCGACCTGTCGCTGGCGCACGCGCATGTCGCCGTCATCGTCGGGCCGGACGGAAGCTCGAACTGGTCCGGGCTCTCCGACAAGCTGGCGCGCACGCTCAGGCCGGACCTCAGGCCGGCCGATCGCGTGACGTCGATTTCCGAAATCCGCATCGCCGACGGCACCGTCGCGATCCGCGACGCGGCCCACGGCATCGACGAGACGCTGTCCGGCGTCGAGATGTCGTTTGCCTGGCCGGCGATCGCCCGCAGCTTCGCGGCCACCGGGCGGTTCGTCTGGCGCAACGAGACGATCGACGCCAGTGCCAGCATCGCCGATCTCGTTGCCGCGCTCGTCGGCACGCGCGCCGGGCTCAAGGTGCGGCTGAGCGGCGCGCCGTTCAAGCTCGCGTTCGACGGCCACATCAGCCGCACGCCGACGTTCCGGCTCGAAGGCACGCTGGCGGCGGACACGGACTCGCTGCGCCAGGCGCTGGCCTGGGCCGGGCTCAAACCGCTGCCGGGCGGCGGCTTCGGGCGGTTCGCGCTCAAGGCGCGGACGAACGTGCTCGGCGGCACGGTCGCGCTCTCCGCCGTCAACGTCGAGATGGACGGCAATACGGCGGAAGGCGTGATGGCCTTCACCGCCGAGGGACGCAACACCCTGCAGGGCACGCTCGCCTCGGACGAACTCGACCTCACGCCCTTCCTGTCGACCCTGCATGTGCTGCGCACCACCGAGCGCGACTGGAGCCCGGTGCCGATCGTGCTCGACGGGCTGACCGGCTTCGATCTCGACCTGCGGGTGTCGGCCCGGCGCATCTCGCTCGGCACCGCCGCGCTCGGCCGCACCGCCATCGCGGCCAACCTGCGCGACGGCCGGCTGACCGTCACGATCGGCGAGTCCCAGGCGTTCGGCGGCGTGCTGACCGGATCGATGGCGATCGGCAAGGTGGCGACCGGCAGCGAGGTCAAGTCCCAGCTGCAGTTCACCAACGTCGACCTGGAAAGCTGCCTCGGCGACCTGTTCGGGATTCGCCGGCTCGAGGGCAAGGGGACGCTGACATTCTCGATCGAGGCTTCCGGCGACAGCGTGCTCGCCTTCACCCACACGCTCAACGGATCGGCGGCGCTCAGCGCCCAGCAGGGCGCGCTGGTGGGCTACAACGTCGAGCAGCTGTTGCGGCGGCTGGAAAGCCGGCCCTTGGCCGGCCGCAGCGAGTTCCGCACCGGCCGCACGCCGTTCGACAAGCTCAACGTGAGCGTCAAGCTGTCGCACGGCATGGCAAAGGTCGAGGAGGTGCGCCTCGACGGGTCGGCAATCCGGCTCGGCATCGTGGGCTCCGCCTCGATCCCGGAGCGCGACCTCGACCTCAAGGGCACGGCGAGCCTGATCCCGGCCGGCGCCGCCAACAACGCGCCGGCGGACTTCGAATTGCCGTTCGTGGTGCAGGGACCGTGGGACGACCCGATCATGCTGCCCGACACCGACCTCCTGCTGCGGCGCTCGGGCGCGGCGGCGCCCCTGTTCGAACAGCTGCGCGGAAAGCAGCGGTAAGCGCAAGCTCGCCCGCCCCCCGTCATGCCCGGCCTTGTGCCGGGCATCCACGTCTTGAATGCCCAAAAACTTCAAAGGCGTGGATGGCCGGGACAAGCCCGGCCATGACGAGCCATCCCGCCCCGCGGAAATCGATTATCATTGCGCCGCAGACGAATCAGGCGCCGGCCGATCCGGCGAATGGGCCCGGATGTTGCCTCGCCTCATCTCGACGCTGGTCAAGGTCGCGGTCGCCTCGCTGATCGTCGGAACGATCCTCGACCATTTCGGGCTCAGCGCCGGGGTGCTGCTCAAGGAGGTCGGGCTCACGCCGGAGCGCGTCGCCGAGCTCGCCCGGCACGGGCTCGCCTGGGCGCTGCCCAACGTGCTGCTCGGCGCGCTGATCATCGTACCGATCTGGTTCGTCGCCTATCTGTTCCGTCCACCCGGCCAGCACAGCGATTGAGCAGACAAGCGAGTACCGAATAGTGAGTAGCGAATAGTAAGCGGCGTTTATGCGCCAGCGTGCGCGCGCTCGGTTATCACGCGCGCACGCGGGCTGTGCTATTCGCTATTCGCTCGCGCTCGCTTGCTCAGCAGCGAGAACACGACAAGCCCCACCGCCACCACGGCGATCATGATGGTGCAGACCGCGTTGATCTCCGGCTTCACCCCGAGCCGCACCTGCGAATAGATGCGCATCGGCAAGGTGGTCGCGCCGGGGCCGGTGGTGAAGCTCGCGATGACGAGGTCGTCGAGCGAGAGCGTGAACGCCAGCATCCAGCCGGCGGCGACCGCGGGCCAGATCAGCGGCAAGGTGACGGCGAGAAAGGTTCGCCCGGGCGGACAGCCGAGGTCCATGGCCGCCTCTTCGAGGCTGCGGTCGAAGGTGACGAGCCGCGACTGCACCACGACCGCCACGAAGCACATGGTCAGGGTCGTGTGCGCGATCGTGACGGTCCAGAAGCCGCGGTCGAGATCGAGCGCGACGAACAGCAGCAGCAAGGACAGCCCGGTGATCACTTCCGGCATCACCAGCGGCGCGTAGACGAGCGCGGTGAACAGGGTGCGCCCGCGGAAGCGCCCGGCCCGGGTGAGCGCGATGGCGGCGAGCGTCCCCAAGACGGTCGCGGCGCTCGCCGACAGGGCCGCGACGCGCAAGGTCACCCCGGCCGCTTCGAGCATGGCGCCGTCGTCGAGCAGTTCGGCGTACCAGCGCGTCGACCAGCCGCCCCACACCGTCACCAGCCGCGAGGCGTTGAACGAATAGATCACCAGGATGGCGATCGGCAGGTAGAGGAAGGCGAGGCCGAGCGCGACCGCCACCGTGTTGAACCAGGACGCGCCGCGCCGCATGGCTAGCTGCCCTCAATTTGGCGCGACTGCTGGTGCTGATAGATCACGATCGGAACGACCAGCAGCACCAGCAGCACCACGGCGACGCTCGAGGCGGCCGGCCAATCGCGGTCGGCGAAGAATTCGATCCACAGCGTCTGCCCGATCATTTGCGTGGACGAGCCGCCGAGCAGATCGGGCACGACGAATTCGCCGACGATCGGGATGAAGCAGAGCAGCACTCCGGCGACGATGCCGGGCCGCGACAGCGGCAGGGTGACGAGCCAGAACGTCTTCCAGCGCGGGCAGCCGAGATCGGCGGCGGCCTCGAACAAGGTCTCGTCCATCCTCTCCAGCGCCGCATAGAGCGGCAGCACCATGAAGGGAAAATACGAATAGACGATGCCGATATAGATCGCGGTGTCGGTCGCGAGCCACGCGACCGGGCCGTCGACGATGCGCAGCGCGATCAGCAGCCGATTGAGCAGCCCGTCGTGCTGCAGGATGTTGATCCAGGCGTAGACGCGGATCAGGAACGAGGTCCAGAACGGCAGAATGACCAGAACGACGAGCAGCCCCTGCCAGCGCCGGGCGGCGCGCGCCATGCCGTAGGCGACCGGATAGGCGACGACGAGCAGGATCAGGGTCGACAGCGCGGCGATCTCGAGGCTGCGCAGATAAGACGCCAGGTAGAGCCGGTCGGCGATCAGTTCGGCGTAATTGTCGAACGACAGGCCGGCGAGAAAATCCCGCAGGCCGGCGAGACCCGCCGCCGGATCGAACACCGGCGTATAGGGCGGCTGCGCGATCGCGGTCGCCGACAGGCTGATCTTGAGCACGATCAGGAACGGCACCAGGAAGAAAAGAACAAGCCAAGCGTAGGGAACGAGGACGACAAGCCGCCCTGCCCTGCCTGCGCCGTTGCGGCCGGTGCGCACCATCGCGGCCGCTCAACCGGCGAGCACGACGCCGGCATCCGGCGTCCACGACAGCCACACGCGATCGTCCGTTCGAATCGGCCGCTCGACGAGGCGCGTCAGGTTGGCGACCTGCGCCTTCATCATGAAGCCATTGTCGAGGCGCACCTTGTAGACCGAGACGTTGCCGAGATAGGCGATCTCGGCGACGCGGCCGGCGACGCAAGTTTCGCCGGCGGCGGGCGGCTCGACCGCGATGCGCACCTTCTCCGGGCGCAGCGCCACCCACACGGTCGCGCCCGCGGCGCTCTCGACACGCTGCGCCATGGCGAGCTTCACGCCGGCGGTGCTGTCGATGAGCGAGCCCGCCGCTTCGCTCGTCACCAGCCGCCCCTCGATCAGATTCACGTCGCCGACGAAGGAGGCGACGTAGCGCGAGTTCGGCTGCTCGTAGACGTCCGCCGGAGTGCCGACCTGGACGATGCGGCCGCGGTCCATCACGGCGATGCGGCGGGCAACCGTCATCGCCTCTTCCTGGTCGTGGGTGACGATGACGAACGTCGTGCCGAGCCGCGCCTGCAGCTCGATCAGCTCGAATTGGGTCTCCGCGCGCAACTGCTTGTCGAGCGCGGCGAGCGGCTCGTCGAGGAGGAGCACCTGCGGGCGCTTGACCAGCGAGCGGGCGAGCGCGACGCGCTGGCGCTGGCCGCCGGACAGCTCGTGCGGCTTGCGCCGCGCGAACGGCTCGAGCTTGACGAGGGCGAGCATCTCGGCGACCCGCGCGGCGATGTCGGCGCGTGAACGGCCTTCCTGCTTGAGCCCGAAGGCGACGTTGCGTTCGACGGTCAGATGCGGGAACAGGGCGTAGCTCTGGAACATCATGTTGACCGGCCGGCGATGCGGCGGAACCGCGTCGATGACCTGGCCGGCGAGCAACACGCGCCCTTCGCTCGGCGTCTCGAAGCCGGCGAGCAGCCGCAGCAGCGTGCTCTTGCCGCAACCGGACGGCCCGAGCAG
>DASZJC010000390.1:0-2024 GCA_035948495.1 Xanthobacteraceae bacterium
GAGCAGCCGCTCCGCCTCGGCCTGGGCGTCCTTCATCGCCTGTTCCGCCGTCTTCGATCCGGTGAGCGCCGCCTGCAGGCCGTCGTTGAGCGCCTTGGTGACGCGCTGGTTGTCGTGGGTCGAGAGTTCCGCGACCGCATATTTGAGCTGGTCGCGCGCGACCGCCGCCGCCGGGAAGCCGTGCACATAGTCCTTCATCGCCGGCGTGTCCCAGGCGTCCGGCCGCACCGCCACGTAGCCGGTGTCGATGCTCCAGCGCGCGGCGCGCTCGGGCGACGTCATCCATTGGGCGAACTTGAGCGCCGCGCCCTGCTGCTCGCGGCTCGCCTTCTTGAAAATGTAGAAGTTGCCGCCGCCGGTCGGCGAGCCGCGCCGCTTGTTGGCCGGCAGCATGGCGACGCCGAACGGGAACTTGGCGTTGGCGCGCACGTTGGTGAGGTTGCCCGTCGTCGTCCACATCATCGCGGTCTTGCGTTCGAAGAAATCCTTCGGCGTCGTGCCCCATTCGACCACGCCCGGCGCCATCACTTTATATTTACGGCCGAGGTCGACCCAGCGCTGCAGCGCCTCGGCCACCGCCGGCTTGTCGAGGAAGGTGCGGTCGCCTTCCGGGTTCATCAGCAGGACGTCGTTCTGGGTGGTGAGCGCCTGGAACAGCCAGTAGGGGAAGCCCGAGGAGGGAATCTGCATGCCCCACTGGCTCGTGTTGCCGGCGCCGTCGCGCTTGGTGAGCTTCTCGGCAAACGCCAGTTCCTCGCCCCACGTCGCCGGCGCCTTGTCGGGGTCGAGCCCCGCCTCCTTGAACGCGTCCTTGTTCCAGTACAGCACGACGGTCGAGCGCTGGAACGGAATGCCCCAGGTCTTTACGTCAGAAGTCTTGCCGCCGGTCTGGCTGTTCTCCATGAAGGCGGGAAAGAAGCTCTTGATCCAGTTGCGCTCGGCCTCGCCCTTGGCGAACTCGTCGAAGGGAACCACCGCCTCTTCGTCGATCAGCGAGAACATGTCGGTCGACAGCAGCACCGCGACGACCGGCGGCGTGCCGGCCTTGTGCGCCGTGAGCGCCTTGGTGATGGTCTCCTGGTAGGTGCCGGCATAGATCGGCTTGACGGTGATCCCCGGGTTGTCCTTCTCGAAGTCCGCCGCCATGCCGTCGATGATTTTCGTGATCGGCCCGCCGACCGCGACCGGGAAGAAGAACGAGATTTCCGTTGCCGCCCGCACGATCGCCGGCCGCGCCACCGCCGCCGCGGCCACCGCCGCGGTCCCGAGCATGAATTTGCGCCGATGCATGTCTTTCCTCCCCTGCGGTTTAGAGCATGATCCCGAAAAGTGGGTACCGGTTTTCGGATTAGATCATGCTCCAACAATATCCACGCGACGCTGCGATGACGCGTCGAACCAATGGGTGTCGGACGGCGCCCAGCTCAGGTGCACCGTCTCGCCCGGCGCGGCCGCGCACCGGCCCGGCGTGCGCACCATGACCGTATCGGCGCCGAGCCGGGTCTCGATCTGGGTGTCCGCGCCGAGATATTCCGCCGCCACCATGCGCGCGGGCAAGCCCGCCGGGGCGAGGCGCAGGGATTCCGGCCGGACGCCGACGACGAGCGCGCTGATGTCGCGCCCCGCCGGGGCGCCGGCGGCAAGCTCGGCGCGGCCGGCGAGCGCGCTCGCCGCGAACACGTTCATCGGCGGCGCGCCGATGAAGCGCGCGGCGAACACGGTTTGCGGCCGCTCGTAAAGCTCGGCCGGCGTCCCGTTCTGCTCGATGCGCCCGGCGCGCATGAGGATGACCCGGTCGGCCATGGTCATCGCCTCGACCTGGTCGTGGGTGACGTAGAGCATGGTGATGCCGAGGCGGCGCTGCAGCGCGCGGATCTCGCGCCGCATGTCGCCGCGCAATTGCGCGTCGAGGTTCGACAGCGGCTCGTCCATCAGGCACACCGGCGTCTGCGCCACGATGGCGCGGCCGAGCGCGACGCGCTGCTGCTGGCCGCCGGAAAGCTGCGCCGGCTTGCGGTCGAGCA